>NZ_JBALOP010000029.1:0-89093 GCF_036962685.1 Bacillus sp. JJ1566
CTTTTTGGGGTCACTTCATTGATTAACGCTTAAATAAGATGGGATATGTATTTATTTCTGCAAATCATACGCTAGCACTTAACCCCAATTTACTGGAGGGATGACTTTATCCCATGGTTGTGGAAGTAATCCAGAGGATTTAATAAGAGTATCTTGAAAAAGGTCCTCTCCATCCCAGGTTTAGCCCGTAACATACCTGCAATAGTTCCAGAGATTTGAAGAATAAGGCTGAATCATTTCCTCATAATCATTTTTCAATTTTCTTGTATCTACAATGAGATCACTATTTAATGTTTTTTCATTCCACAACCATTCTAATCTATTTACATTAATAAGACGAATGGTTGTAGCAAAATTATACTTTTTCATCCATTTTTTTATTTTCTTTTTCTTCGACTAATCCGCTCCGTTACTTGAATAAGAATAAGCGAATCTCCTTTTTGGAAAAGTGACTTTAACTCTTGCTCGTTGGGTCATTTTCAACATTCGTTTTTTTCATACCTTTACTTATATAAGGTTTTGCACTCTTTTTTTTGTTTGCACTAGATTGCCAACGATTCCAGCCCTTCTTGTCTGTTCCTCTCCCTGTTCCACCTTTTCCTTTAGCTTTACTCATAAAATCACCCCATTATTATTCTAGATTGAGTTACCTATCTGGTTAGTTTTATTCATTTTACTCAGTTTTAACCAAGCATATTGCAATAAATAATATCCTTCCAGTCACCCATACTATTGTGTATCGTCTTTAAACTAACCTGCCCTTAGTTGAGAAGGATCAATAATATTGGTACTCAAAACTGTACTGAAATTGACAGAAGTTTTGACTCTCTTTTTTAATTGTACAATACTTAGTGTCTATTATTATAATGATGCCAATTGCTATGTCAAAGTTTAAGAAGTTCCGCAGAAACCTTGATAAATTAAGAAAAAGACGTATGTCAATTCATACGTCAATTGTTGTGTCATTTATAAGAAAGCTTCCGAAAACGGATCCTTTTAGCAGCATGCTTGGCTTCTTTTTTATGTAAACGGAAGAATCCTCCGTTAATGTTAATCTTAGTTAGGATGCCCGCTCATGCAAATTTGGTTGAGCAACCGGCTTGTATTCTTTCTTTTGCCATCTTACAAACAGATTATTAGCCAAAAGTGAAAGAATGATCAGGACAGTGCCTAGAATATCAAACATCGTCACATCATAACCTTGATAAATCGAAACTAAAAGAGTAGTAACTGGAACAAAATTAATAAATAAAAGGGCATTAATTGGTGATAAAATACTTACCCCAACGTTCCAACCTAGCAGTGCAATCAGACCAGGAAAAATAATCATGAACAGTAAATGCGGACCTGTTGCGATGATCACATCTTCGGTTGGGAATGAGACATATCCAACCAGCGTCGCACCTGCTACAACCACACCCGCTGTTACCGTTCCAAGCAAACAGCTTAATGTTGAATACCGTAAAACAGACCAACCGCTAAACTCGCTTCCCCCCATTGTGTAAATGACCCATCCAACAACGGCAAGGAAGATAAGAATCGAAGGAATTAAGTTATCTGTTGCACTTAGAAAAGATTGAATATCCCCTTTTGTAATTACGAATATCGCACCGATTAATGACAAGATTACACATGCCAAAGTAAATGAATGAGGTCGTTTTTTATAAAACATCCAAACGATCACAATCGAAATCATCGGCATTAATGACTCATTAATGGATGCAACCATTACCCCGGGCTCACCCAATAAATCTTCTCCCCAGAAGATAAATAGGTTATAGACTGTAAACGCCATTGTCCCAAAGAACCATAATGGTAGGCCTTTGCCTTCAAATCGAAACGCTTGTTTTCCTTCTTTCCAGAAAAGCATCGCAACTAAAATAATCGTTACAGCTCCGTAACGAATGATTGTAAAATAAAAAGGATCGATATGTTTAAAAGCTGCATGTGCAACAGGAAACATGGCCCCCCATGAAACCGCAGCAATAAAACACAAAACAGCTCCCCATAGAACATTGTTTCTCATTTCCCCTCATGCCTCCCCTATATAATTGGCAACCTTGATTATCTCCCCATTTTGATATCTTGTAAAATGAATAATAATGATTAACTACTATCATTTTTCGTGATATCATAAATGTAGAGAATAATCACGATGGGGAGGATTATTAGTGGAATTTAAAGACTTAGAGATTTTTCAGTTGGTTGCGGAAAAAGGAACCATTACAGAGGCAGCGAAAGACTTGAAGTACGTGCAATCGAATATTACATCCAGAATTCGTAAGCTAGAGGCTGAAATGAATACTCCATTGTTTAATCGCCATCGACGAGGGATGAGCTTAACACCAGAGGGAAAAAAACTATTAACCTATAGTCAAAAAATATTAGCGTTAACAGAAGAAATGAAACAAGCCGTTCAAACCGATAAGGAACCGTCTGGAAAATTAGAAATTGGTACCGTAGAAACTGTTATTCATTTACCTAAAATCCTATCAAGCTATGTAAAAAAATATAAAGATGTTGATCTATCTGTATTTACTGGGGTAACAAACACATTAGTAGAGGACGTATTACAGCATCGGCTGGATGGTGCCTTCATTACAGAAACAGATTCCCACCCTGACCTTGTGTCTTATGAAGTGTTTCAAGAGGAACTCGTGCTCATTTCTGATAATCGCGTTTCTAGTCTTGATGAGTTAGTCGAAGAACCTATTTTATGCTTTAGTAAAGGTTGCGGATATCGGGCACGTCTAGCTGAATGGTATAAAGACCAAAACCTGTCCCCCAAAAAAATCATGGAATTCGGTACATTAGAAACGATCTTACGGAGTACGGCTATGGGACTTGGCATTGCCTTCGTTCCAAAGTCAGAGGTTAAACAATTGGAAAAGGACGGACTCATTCAATTTCATAATCTACCAGAGCAATATAGTAAAATCAAAACGGTTTTCGTCAGAAGAGCCGACACTTTCTTAACACCAACCATCGACAAATTTATCGAGACAATTGAATCTAGTAAACAGGAGGGACAGAGGGACAGGTCCCTTGTCCCAAATACACATTAAAAAAAGGCAATTCCTCTATTGGCGCTTTACCACTCCAAGGGAATTGCCTTTTTAATTTACG
Source organism: Bacillus sp. JJ1566 (assembly GCF_036962685.1). Lineage (NCBI taxonomy): Bacteria > Bacillati > Bacillota > Bacilli > Caryophanales > Bacillaceae > Bacillus > Bacillus sp. JJ1566. The sequence goes on from NZ_JBALOP010000029.1 coordinate 3,127, forward strand.
TTTACTTCTTTTTCTGGCGATATAAATCAACAGTTTTATAGCCTTGCGACAAAATATCAATCATCTGTTCCTGACGTTTTTCACGTGTTTTTTGTTGCTTTGCAGAAAAAATATAACGAGCCCAATCTCTTTGATAACCCGGTGTTAACTGTCGATAGAATGCCAGTTCACCTGGATAGTCAGTTAATATTTTTTCGACATCACCTACATTTGCTTCATAATCAGCAACATTCTGACTTGCTGCAGATGATTTTGTCGCTTTCTTCTTTTCACGCTTTAGACCAACAACTGTAAAAATATCATCCATGCTTACCATCCGAGAAAATTTCATGTCACTATCCTGCACATAACCATCTTCACCCACATTCATGCTTGGAAATATTTCATCCCTATGAACAAAAGTAGGATATCTCTTATTCCCTTTCTTCGGATAGGCAAAAAATAAATACCCTTTTTCAAGTAAGTGATTTTCCTTAATAATATACTGTGTATGCTGGACCATCTCATGAATTGTTTCAACAAAAATGAAAATCGCATCATGTTTCCCTGATAGAGACGTTTTGTAACCAACAAAAACGTCATAATCACTCGGTTGATTAATAACAGCCATGTTAGTATACTTTGTAAGATTTAATTTATCGATAATCGTCATGGTTTACTCCTTACTATATGATTAGAAAAAGGAGCCAGCCCCAATATTTCTTACCGCACACGGGGGCAGACGCCAGAATTCCTGTCCCATCTATTGATAAATCCTAAACGCTGGAACAATTGTATCCGAAACAATTTCTTTTCCTTTTTCGCGAATGAAATCTAATTTATAATAGGCATCAAATCGTTGACTGATTTCCGTCTTCACAAGTTCAGGCGGAGTAACGACGATGAATTGGAACTTTAGTTTTTCAGCAACGGCGAAGATTGGGTCAAGGACGTGTGCCGATGCCGCTTGTCCAAACGGATTATCACAGACCAATGGCACCCAGCTTTGGTCTGTTTCACTTTTCACAGATAATAACATCATCATCATCACCATTCTGGCTGATAATTTTTGTCCACCACTACCATCGGATTTCGTTCTAGAACCTTGATTAATCGTTTGCCAGGTTGAATAATGCTCCCTTTGTGGTTTCCCGTACATAAAGGCATTATCTGTTCGCATATTATAGACAAGAAGCTCGGGGTATCGATTTCGAAGTGAAACAAATAATATTTGCTCATCACTTATGAGCTCCTTTATTTCTTGGTCTAACGCACGATTATTGTCATCAATAATATCAAATTTCTTTGTAATTTTGTTAATGGCTGCGACAAAATGCTGTTTCAGAAGTGGTTCGATCTCGTCCGCCTTTTTAGGTAAAATATCATCCTTTAACTGGACGAGTGGAAAAGTCCCTCGTTCATTTTTCAGTTTCATTTTCGCGATCATCGAACGAATCGCCTCTGAAATGCTCATCACTTTCATGCTGGCACGGCTAGCCCAAAAGCTTTGGGCTTTTTCAGCACGTTCTTTGTCACGCTCTAATTGCTCTAATCCACTTTGCGAAAAACGTTTCATGTTTTTCACGATGCTTTGAATATGGGCATAATGCCTTGTATCCAAATGGTCGAGTGTTGTTAACACTTCGTTTTTAAAACGTATTTCCCAATCCTTTCCTTCAATAGCCAGCTTTAAGTTCCTTAAGGATTGGTCGATTTTCGCATGCTTTTCTTGCCCTTCATCTTGAATCGCTTGATGTTCTTCACACCAGGATAAAATGCAGGTTTTTCCTTGAGTCCTGATTTTTTCCACATCTTGATCCGTGAAGACGGCCGCTTCTTCTTTTAAGATAACAGAAAGAGTTAACAGATCTCCTTCATAACCCGCAATTAGCGTTTCTGTTTCTTTTTGACGTTTCTCAATCTTCTTGATTTCCTCAATTGTTACTTTCGTTTGATCCTTGATTTCAATTTCCTTAACTTCTAAATCAAGATCTTCCCATTCTTCAGGCTGTTTATCATACTTTTTGACCTTTTTTCCTGCTTTGACACGTTGTTCTTTGGCGTGCTTTAAGGATGTTTCTGCTACTGTTACAGCAGTCGCTTGTTCCCGCTCTGCTTTTTCCGCCGTCTTTGCATCCTTTTGTGCAGATTGCATCATATTTTCCAATATACTTAATGGTTCATCCGGTTCTGGAGCTTGCTTCCATTCCTCATTCTGGCTATTTAGTTTTTTCTCCAGTTTCATTTGCTGCTTTTGTTCGGCTTCTCTGGTCGCTTGAATAACGAGTAATTCATGAGCCTGTTCTTCTTTTGATTTCTGGAGTTGTTTAAGCTCTTCAATATTACCTTTTAGATCTTCTAGCAAATGTAGGGATAGGCGTGGTACCTCTTCGCACTCATCCGCTTTCTCATCGCTCGGAAACACCGCTTCACTAATAAAGGTGGCGATTTCTTTAATCGTTTGTTCGGTTGTAAGCTTCCATTCTACATATGTTTGGTTCCACTTAGTTTGGAGCTGGGAAATCTGTTGTTGCTTGTCACCTAGTTCTTGCTGCTCAAGATTTAAGGCTTCCTTTTGTTTTTCTTTTTCTATTTTCACCCGTTTATTTTCTTGATAAAGAGATTTTTCCTTTTCAAACTCCTTTAATACTTCCACATCATTTCTAAGCTTTTCAATCTTTCCAGTAGTCTTTTCTAGCTGTTCCTTTAGCTGAAGCTGGAGTTCTTTTTCCTTTGCTTCTTGTGTGATGACTTCCTGTAAGTTCGATTTTTTTGATAGTAGAGCATTTTGTTCTTGATGGAGTGTTTTTTCTATATCACTCGAAAGCTCCCCTGATAAAAATCGATCGATTTCTTGTAAAATGCGACGTAGTGATCCTTCTGTCTTTTCCATTTCACCAAGGGTGTCTTTCTTGTCTTCAATTAATTTGGCGATTTGAATTTTCCATTTGGTAAACTGATTTTTATCTGTTAATAGCTCTTGCTCTGTACCGTTAATGACCACAAACGATAATTGTTGTTTTTCGCTGCTCATTTCCTCCCGCAGGAAAATCGGAACAGGGCTTTTAAACATTCTTCCTGAAAGGACCTGCGTATTAATTTTTTGCCATTGCTGACCACTTACGACCAATCCATAAGGAAGGAGCGGATACGTTAGAGCAATGCTTTCCATCTCCTCTTTCGTTAAGGATTGTAGATATTGAGTTCCGTAAAACACATCAATACCAGTCTTTTCATCAATCCATTCCTTTAATTCTTTCACATCTTTATTCGGAATCCAGAAGGGTTCATCATTTAATGAATGGTCGATTTGTGTTTCCCATAGTTCTTTTTTAATTTGTTCGGCTTGCTTTCGGTTCTCGTCAAGTAATCCTTCTATTTGAATGGCATATTTCGATAATAGCGAATGTGTAAATGGTGTCGTGATTTCATCTATTAATCCATAAAGCTTGTCTGCTAGTTTTGCTTCTTTATGCTCTTGTTCTTCTTTTGATGCTTTGAGTGCCTCACATTTTTCTTCTATAAATAAAATCGATTGGTCAAGCGTACCATGAGTAGTGGCAAGACGTTTTTGGGTTTCATTCGATTCTTTCTCTTTGGCCTCTAAGTCTTCTAATCTAGCCTTTTTATCCTCGATTTGTTTAGAAATGTGACCCAACAAGCCCTGAAAGTCGTACGTTAATCGGTCTCCAAATTCTTGGATAAGCTCAGCTTCCTTAGACTCAAAGTTATGCATTTGTGTATAAAGATTATCGATTTCCGTACTAAGCTTCGCTAATTCCTGTGTCATTTTCTTATCCTGTCGAGAAAGTTCTTTTTCCTTTTTAGTTAAGAACTTTTGGTTCCCAACATACTGTTTAACAGCTTCTTGGAGTGATTGATAGGAGGATTCCCATTGCTTTAGAGCTTCCTGTTTGATTTCTTCCATTCGTTGATTCACTTGCTCTAAGCCACTGTTTTGTTCCAATGTCATAATTTGCTGTGACAGGGCACGAATGCTTTGTTCGTTTTCACTCCACTCTTTTAATAAGAGCTGAAAAATCAGTTGTTCCTTACGCTCCTGTTTCTCATTCACAATTTCCTGAAGGGAAGTGTGCTTCTCTCTTTCCGTAGCTAATTTCTTTTCCCAGTCCATGAGCTCTCGGTGAGCTTTGGAATACTCCAAATTATCCTTTTGAAAGCGTAACTCTTCTTGCCTTATGGTTTGGTTCTCCATCTCACCAGCTAATGTAAGCTGAGTTTCCTCTTCAATTTGCTTTACATGCTCTAACGCACCAAGTAGCTGTCTTCCAATCTTGATACTGCTACTTGCTATTTCTTTATGCTCGACGCCAATTGCAACATGCTCTTCGAATGGGACAATGTCTTCTAAAAACTCTTTATGGGCTTGTTCTCTTTTTAAAAGAACAGGGAGGTCCTTCGCAATACTAGCCTGGCTCTTAAAAATTTCCACTAGATCGTTTTTTTGATGCTCGGTCCTATGCAAAACTTGACTAACAGTCGGAATAATTCGTTTTTGAAACAGGGAATGATCATCCTCAGCTCCCTCGAAGTATTTTCCAACCCCGCCTTCATCCTTATTGATATCCTTCATAATATCCCAATCCTTACGGTTAATTCCGTATGTATCAAGGATGCGGTAGTGCTTCTTCGTGTCCCGGTAGACGTCATATCCATTCCACATTAAATAATCCTTCAGGCTCTCGTTTTGCGCTACCTCATCATTTTCATAAAGTGGAATATGATCAAGGGCAGCTTCCTCTTTCCGGTCGAATTCCCTTGTATAAAAAGTAATATCAGGCAATATTTTCGCTTCTTGTTCCAGTGTTTTATTTTCATTTCCACTTTCATCATTCATTGAGATTCGCTGCTCGGCTGAGAACATTCCACCTGTAATCAAATGACGATGATCAGCACCGTCTAATTCCCATTGAATGGCGACATGAAAGGTATAAGGTATAAATTGTTCTTTATTATTAAAGAAGAATTGTTGATAATAACGATTGTTTTGTTTTCCCCACGACGTTCCGGGCTTAAGAATTTGGAAAATCGTTTGCAGGAACACACCTTTTCCGCCGCCATTCATCATCGCAATCAAACCATTTGTTGAGGTCTCATCATTATGGAAATTGAAGATGGTATCTTTATATTGTTTTTGCATGCCATCATATTTCAGGCCCGCAATTCTAATCGAAAAGATTTTCGGCATGCTCATCCTCCTCAGCTGTCATTAATTTCTTAAATACTTCATACCGATCGTAATCGTGATACAAGTATTCAATTCGCTCGAAAAGCTCACTCTTTGGAAACACCTTTGGTATATCATCACGGTCCAGAATGACGATTAGCCCCTCTGTTTCTAATAAGCGCATGCTACTTGCAATTAACCCGATTCTTGTTCGGCGATTTCCCTTTTTTAGCCCGTAATTCTCGGTGTCGACCTCCATGTACTTCCATGTGGTCACAACTTCCTTCATATCAATTCGTTCTTCTTCTCCGAAGGCAGGCTTAGATTTTAGAATGCTCTCCCAATTCACGATTAGATCATTCACTTGCCGCTCTAATGCGTAGAAGCTTATTCCTTCACGTTTTGTACGAATTTTAGCAGCCTGGTTGCGGTCAATTGTTGCCAAAAATGCCATAATCACAATACTAATCAAATGAAAGTGTTTTTTCGTTTCAATTTGCTTGTGCTTGTCTTTCATATGGGTGAAATTTGTTGCAAACACTGAACCGGTAGGCTGGACCACTAACTGAATGCGTTTCGGTGCTTCAATGATATAGGTACCAGATTCGTCTGCTAATAAGAGAACGGTCTGTCTTACTTCTGGCTCAAAGTACGTTTGGAAGTGCTCACTGTTTTCATCAATAACCTTCTCTTTTAATAATGTAAAATAGACAGCGGACGCCTTTTTGACGATTTCTGCATCCATTTACTTCCCCTCCTCTACACAGATTTTAAATGGGGTAATTTTCATTCGATACCATTGGAAAGGCTTGGCACGATGATCAAACTTTGTATAGATCTTCAATCCTTCAAACACTTGAAATTGAGGATATTCCTTCATTAATTTATAAAGAAGAATTTCCCTCTCATCACTTAAGGTTTCTTCCTTTCGATTAAGCACTTGAACCTTTAGCGGTTTTTTATCAAACATCATCCATAAATCAATCGTTTCTGACTCTTCAAACCATAAATCCTGTACTTCAAGTGGCAGGTCCTTTAAATCAGTTAGCGAAAACTCTCCATATGTTTGTAAGTATTGAAACACGTAACTCCATGCCGAAATAACCGAATCCCAGTCCGTTACCCGCTTCGCAGTCACATTTTCTTCTTCCTCATCTTCAATTAATTCATCATCTGATTCGATTCCATCAAATTCTTGTTCTCCCCAAATCCAATCAAGGGGCAAAATAAATTCATTTTTCGGTGAAAACAAAGGCGATAATATCTGTTCAACGGTTGTAAAAGAAGCAACTCCTTCTTTCATCATCCAATCTTCATAAAAATGTTCGCGGAATGAAACCAAACTATTTTCCCAAAACAATGATGGGTTCTCTACCTTTAATTTCATCTCATATGAAATATTTTGGATCACAAGCTTGGCAAAACGATCATGTAATTGCCTTGTATGACCAATTTTTTCTTGAAGAAGAATCAATTCCTTTTGGATATAATCATCTTCATCATTGGTTCGTTTGGATTTTTCAATCATGCTCGTGATGGTGCGAAAGTGATTTTTTTCTTCTTCAAATTGCTTTTCAATCTCAACACGATTGTCTGCCCTTTGCCATTCCTCTTCAATCAATAAAATTTTGGGATTGTTGATCATTTCCTTTTGAAAGGAGAATTCGTTTGCCATTAAGCGGTTAACCCGTGAAATGAGGTGATCGAGGTTTCGAGTAGCTTTCCTGAAATTACCGTTTTTAATTAACTGCATACTATAGAGCTGTTCAATCGTGATCGAAAATTCCTCAGCCATTTCCCTGCTCATAAAAATCATTTCCTGAGCGACATCGGTCAGCTTATATACTACCTGTCCGCCCATCTCCAAATTCGTATATAATTCATCCATTGTGACATAGCGAAAGACTTGAGTCTCCCACGATTGCCTAATTTCATCGTAATATAGGGCTTCAAACGGTTGGCTAAATTCTTCTTTTCCCTGGTACAAAAGCCCACTTGTAATCCGTTCTATTTGCTTTTCGTCTGCTAATAGTTTCATTTGTTTGATTGAATCATCAACCATATACTTAATATCTGTTTTGCGTCTATTATCATCATCATTTAACTCTCGGTAAAAGATGGTGATTAACACATGCATGAGAATCGTTTGGATATGAGGCTTTAACTCTCCGACTTCCATTCCCCTCCCAAGCTCAAACAGTGGATTTAACCGTTGCATGCGCTGGGCAAACCCTTCCCATGATTCGTTCACATCCATCTCCTCCATGTTTCGATTGTTAAGACTTCTTGCGGGATTCGCATATTTTCCTGCCACAAATCCATAAGTATTGCTTGCTCGGGCTCCGTAAACCACTGAAAAAAGGAATCACGGTAGGTGATATTTTGTGCTTGTCCACGTTTTTGCGTATTCTTTTGATCCACACATTCAAGCATTTTGCGATAAATCTTTAAGGCGGGCTGAATACTGCAATCTGGGTATTTTTCAATCAGTCTGACCATAATACCGTATCCCGCAGCATCTAGATCTCCTGCGTAATAGAAAAGATAGTTTTTAGCTTGAAACATTCGGAAGAAAAAAGAAAAGCTCCGTTCAATCTTTGTCCCTTCCCCATAAATAATCAACTCAGGCTCATAATCTAATTTCTCTGCCTCCAATAACTGTATGGAGGTATGAAAGAAAGATAGATTTTCGACAATCAGGACTCTCTGGATATCGTTCATTTCTACCCCTTGTTTCATCCAAAACACAAATGGTTCACCGTAGTGCACCATTTTCAACTGTTCTTCTGCTACTCCTATTCTAGCTAAAAAGCCACTTCCTTCAGGAAAGCTTTCACTATCTAGCAAGAATTTTTCATAGCCAAAGAGCTCAAGGCTTCTTTCTTCAACTGACACGATTTCCCGTTCCTGACTGGATTGAAGAAAATCGTATAGCTTCTGGATTCGTGCCCATTCCTCTTTCGTCTGCCATTCCGGATGACGTTCATAAAAGGAAAAGTCAAATGTATCACTTATCTTCATCATCTCAAGACGATCCCATTGATCCTCCTGAACCTTTATATTTACCCAAAAAAATAGTGGAAGTGCCGGTGACCTTCCGTTGTATTGTTTATTTTGAATTGGAGTCAATTGTCCTTCAGCTTGTAGGTTTTGAATCGCAGAATAAAACAGAGCATACCCGTCCATTTCAAAATAATCGTCGATTATCCTTCGCAACTGAAGCTCTAACTCATTTATATTAATCTTCTTTTTTTGTTTAGGGTGCTGAATATCTGTAATAAACCCTCTCACCCGTGTTTCAATAATATCGATTGAACTCACCTACTTACATATTCGTGGATTCATAGGAATCTAATCCATTTTTAACACTTTTAATTATAAACTAGTCGGGTGCTTAGCGGTAAATGAAATCTTTCTTACAATTAATTGAAAAAGCGCCTGACCCCCGGTACGGTAATACTTTACCGTACTAGGGGCCAGGCACCAGAATTTACTTTTTTACACCCACCACATATTCCCTGGTACTTCCTCAAGTAAGACTGACTTTAAATTTCGGACAGCACGATTAAATCCTTCTTCAATAGACATGATGGGATCTTCATGCTCAATACTTACAACATAATCATATCCATATGTTCGTAGTGCACTCATCATATCTGACCATTCTTGTAAACTATGACCACAGCCGACAGAGCGGAACGACCATGCTCTCGTTTGAACCTCGCCATATGGCTGCATGTCTGTTAACCCATACATGTTGACGTTGTCTTGATCAATGTATGTATCCTTCGCATGGAAATGATGGATTGCATTTGCCTTACCTAGGATTTTGATTGCTGCAACTGGATCAATTCCTTGCCACCATAAATGGCTTGGGTCGAGGTTTGCGCCAATTGCATCACATGTTTCCTCTCGCAATTTAAGCAAGGTATAAGGAGTGTGGACTAAAAACCCACCATGTAGCTCAAGCCCGATCTTCACATCATGATCCTTTGCAAATTGGCCCCACTCTTTCCAATACGGAATTAATTTTTCCTCCCATTGCCATTTTAAAATATCACTATACTCATTTGGCCATGGAGCAACCGGCCAGTTTGGAAATTTCGCACCTTCATGGTCTCCTGCAGTTCCTGAAAAACAGTTCACAACTGGAACACCTAGTAAGCTAGCAAGCTTAATTGTTTTCACCAAAGCCTGATGAGACTCGTCGGCAAATTTTTTATCTGGAGAAATAGGATTTCCGTGACAGCTGAACGCACTTATTTGTAGTCCACGTGATGTCACTTTATCCATATATTCGTTTCGTTTTTCTTCACTCTCTAACAATGCGTCGAGATCACAATGGGCATTGCCCGGATATCCACCAGTCCCAATCTCAACTGCATGTAGTCCAGAGGCAGCTACATAATCAAGCATGTCTTCAAAGCTCTTTTCTGAAAATAAAACGGTAAATACTCCTAGTTTCATTATTCGATTCCCTCCCACTAAATTTTAATGCTTTCTCCTGTTTCACTACTTTTATAAATCGCATCGATGATTTTGGATACTTGTAAGGCTTGCTCTGGTTTCACGATTAGTTCATCTAATCCTAGACAGCTATCAACAAAGTTTTTCGCTTGTGGCAGATCGGCAGAGTCTTCACCAGGTACCCAGTTCGCTACTGTATTCAATAGCATTCCATGCTTCGCTTGATTGAGTTGAAGAGGAAAAAGATCAATTCCACCCTTTAGCCCCGAAATGCTAACCCCTTCCTCATCCTTCGGAATATTGGCTGACCATGACGTTTCAAAAAGCATCGAAGCACCATTTTGAAATTTAATATAGGCAGTCACATGATCATCAACATTGAAGGATTCCGAATCAAAGCTTCCCCACTGATTGACCTGGTTCGGAAGCTTACTGAGGCGGTTATAGGCTGTGCCCATTACCTCAACAGGCTCTGGATTTCCTAGTAACCATAAGGATAAATCTAAGAAATGACAGCCCCAATCGATAAGGGTTCCTCCACCTTGAAGATCTTTGTTGGTAAAAACACCCCAGCCCGGAACCTTACGTCTTCTCAATGCTTTGACCCTTGCCACGATAGGCTCACCGATTTCATCTTCTAAAACTAACCGTTTGGCAGCCTGTGAGTCTTTGAGAAAACGATAATGATAGGCAATCGCCAACACTTTTCCGGAGCCTTTAGCAGCATCAACCATCGCCTGACATTCTTCCGTCGACATCGCCATCGGTTTTTCACATAAAACATGGACCCCTGCATGAAGTGCAGCAATTGAAATCTCAGCATGAAACTTATTCGGGGTACACACAACAACGGCATCAACTTCAGCAAACATTTCCTGATAGCTTGTATAAATCTTAGAAATCCGGAATTTTTCTGCAACAGTCTTTGCTAACTCTTCATTCACATCACAAATGGCTTCAATTGTGACATGCTCGGATAATTGTTGGAACGCAGGTATATGTCGTGCTTGTGCGATTCCGCCAACTCCGATGATTCCAATACGTAGTTTATTCACGTTTTACACCTCAGTTGATCGAGACTATCTTCTTTGTCTCTTTTGATTCGAGTGCTGCCAATATCACCTGTAACGATTTCATTCCTTCTTCCCCTGGTACAGGTGGGATTGTGTCGGTAACAATCGATTGCACAAAATGAGAAATAACGTGAGAATTTGTCTGCCCGCCATCTTCATTTGTTTGAATACCGCCTAATTCACATTTCACAACCTCGCCATTTTTATATTGAATAATGAGGTTATTAACAGGATCATCCTCTAGTCGTAAAATCGCCTTTTCTCCATAAATAATGGTTGAGTTATCCTCTTTTGACACGTAGGACCAGCTCGCAGCTAATGTTCCGATAATTCCAGATTCTGTTCGTAAAATACAGACCGCTGTATCATCTACATCTGCGTTTTCCTTTGCACTTGTTTCAATAAATGCCCCAACTTCAACAAACTCTTCACCCAACAAGAAACGTAGCAAATCTGATTTATGGACACCTAGGTCTCCCATTGCCCCAATAAACGCTTCATTCTTCTTGAAAAACCAGCTTTCTGTTCCGTCCACACTCCACCCTTCCGGCCCGCCATGTCCAAAGGCTGTACGGAAGCTATAAATTTTTCCTAATTCACCAGCTTCAATCATCTGTCTAGCTTTTTGATGGGAGGCAACAAATCGCTGATTATGGCCAATCATTAGCTTCTTGTTTGATTTCTTCGCTGCTTCAATCATATTCATTGCTTCTTCAGTAGAAGTAGCCATCGGTTTTTCACAAAGCACATGTTTTCCTGCCTCCAATGCTGCAATCGAGATCGGCGCATGCAAATAGTTTGGTGTACAAACACTTACCGCTTCCACCTCAGGATCTGAAAGTAGTTCTTCATAGCTTGTATAGGCTATAACACCATACTCACTCGCGACCTTTTGGACACGTTCTTCGACAATATCACAGACAGCTACAATTTCGACATTTTCATTCATCGCATATTCTGGTAAATGACGGTGCTGGGCGATACTCCCGCATCCAATCACAGCAATTTTTACTTTACTCATCTCTGTTTTCCTCCCCTATGTATTTATTTATGTGCTTTAATTTCTTCAAGCGGTTTCGCATTCCCATAAATAGGCTTTGGTAGCTTAGTAGGCTTTGCCCATTTGACTGCATTGCGGATTACTTGTTGAATGTCCTTATGATAATAGGTTGGGTATGTTTCATGTCCTGGGCGAAAATAAAAAATTTTCCCTTTCCCTCTTTGATACGTGCACCCACTTCTAAATACCTCTCCACCTTCAAACCAACTGACCATTACTAGCTGATCAGGTGCAGGAATATCAAAATGCTCCCCATACATCTCTTCTTTTTCAAGCTCGATATATTCACCTAGCCCTTCCACAATCGGATGACTAGGGTCGACAATCCAAATTCTTTCTTTTTCATCCGCTTCTCGCCATTTTAAATCACAAGAGGTTCCCATCAAGGCTTTAAAGATTTTCGAGAAGTGACCTGAATGAAGAACAATGAGCCCCATCCCATCAAGAACCCTTTGCCTCACCTTCTCAACAATCACATCAGTTACCTCATGATGAGCAAGATGGCCCCACCATATTAAAACATCTGTCTCGGCAAGTACCTCATCTGTTAAACCATGCTCTGGCTCATCAAGAGTTGCTGTTCTAACGTGGAGCTGCTCTTCCTTTAAAAGGGTAGCAATGGCCCCATGAATTCCTTCCGGGTAAATCTCCCGTACAAACGGATCCTTCTGCTCATGGCGATTTTCATTCCAAACAGTGACTTGTAGCATTGAGTTGTCCTCCAATTTGATTATTTTACCTTCACTTTCTTATTTCGATATTCATTCGGCCTTACGCCAATTAATTTCTTAAATAGTTTGCTAAAGTATTTCTCATTTTGATATCCTACATGATTTGCAATCTCGTATATCTTCAGATCTCGATTTTCTAATAATTCTTTTGCTTTTTCCATTCGAATTTTCATCACATAATCAGTAATCGTATCGTCAAACTCTTGCTTGAATTTCCTTGAAATATACTCCCTACTTAAGAAAAAACGCTCGGCTAAATCTTGTAAATTGATTTCTGTTTGATAATTTTGCTTTATGTATTCTTCGATTAAATGGATTCCCGTTTTCTCTTTCTGAAATTGGATGTCGGTCGTGACCAATGTCTTTTCGTGAAGAGCTTGCTCCTTCCATTCGTTCACAGCTTTTTCTAATGTTTCATTAAGCACGTCTGGCTCAATTGGCTTTAATAAATAATCAAAGCTTTTATAGTAGATCGCATTCCTCATATATTCAAAATCATCGTAACCGCTTACGACAATTGTTTTACTCAAAATCCCGGATGAACGTATCCATTTCAAAAGACTGATTCCATCTTTTTTGGGCATTCTCATATCAGTAAAAATAATTTCAGGCTGATGCTTCGAGATGAGCTGCATCGCCTCTTCCCCGTCTTTTGCCTCAAAAATCGTGTGTATCCCGAATTTTTTCCACTCTGCTAGTAATAGAAGTCCTTCACGCACATGCTTTTCATCATCAATAATGATTGCTTTCATAATCATCACCTTTCACATCCATCGGGAGTCTCATCGTAACGAGTAGACCACCTTCCTCATTATTTTGAAGTTGTAAAGTTGCTTGGTCATGATAATAAAGCTTTAGTCTTGAATATACATTCTTAAGTCCGATATTGGTTCCCTCGCCCAAACTCGTTTCACTATGAAAATACGAATAAACTTCTTGCAGTCTTTCTTCAGATACTCCCGTTCCATTGTCCTTTACGGCAATGAACAGCTTATTATTTTCAACCGTACATGTTATCTTGATGTTACCCGCTTCTGTCCGATCATCGAATCCATGCTTAAAGTAATTCTCAATGATAGGCTGCAGAATCATTTTCGGAACCTTCACGTTTTGAGCACTTTCATCCACATCAATGATGAATTCTAATTGTTCACCAAATCTTTCTTTCTGTAAAAGCAGAAACGCTTTTATATAATTTATTTCTTTAATCAATGGAATGATGTCTTCTTCCATATTCATTCCATATCTCATTATCTTCGAAAGCTGAGTAATTAATGAATAAATTTGTGGCACATTGTTTTTTAGCGCCAGTGTACCTATCGATTGAAGTGCATTGTATAAAAAATGCGGATTAATTTGCGATTGAAGTACACGCAATTGATTGGTTTTGTTTTCTAATTCAAGCTTATATTCCTTATTAATAAGATGATTAATTTTTTCAATCATTTGCTTAAAGCGATTCCCTAACACCCCGATTTCATCCTCACCAAGTGGTTGAAAATTCACATCCATGTTACCTTCTTCAACCTGATGGATATTGTGTAAAAGGATTCGAATCGGTGAGGTTATTTTAAAGGAGACGAATAAAGTCGCTAGTACAACTAAAATTAATCCAACGACCCCAAATAAAATGTTAATAATCGCTACATTATTAACACTTTCATATAGAGTGGTATACGGAATTCTTTTTACTAACATCCAGTTCCCTGAAATCTCTGGGAGCTTATTATAGACCATGACACCATTAAATGAATCATCACTCCACTCCATGGTCCCCTGCTCTTCATTTGTATGGACTAATGTGTCAATCCACTCTTTGTGATCTGCCTTTTCCTTTTGTTTGGATTGATAGATAAAATCTCCTTCAGCTGAAACGATATAAAATTCCTCATTTTCTTCGTTATATAGATTTTCACTTAATTCAAGGATTTTATCTGGTGTAATTTCCAATGTGACAAAAGCAAGAACGTCATTAGACGGTGAATTGATAAAAGAACGATGAATCGATAATACTGTTTTCGGCCGTTTAACAGTTACAATATTGTCCAAATTCTTTTGCATATGTATAGGTTCAATATACATATTACCCGGGCTATTTTTGGCTTTTTCGAAGACCTCCTCATTACCATTCCCTACCTTATTGGCAAATACGACCGCTGATTGCTTCGAAATAGAGATAATTCGGTCATCATTTGAAAAAGTAATATAGACCCGTTCAATATTCTCTTCCGCATATAAAATCGTTTGCAAAACATCCTTCAGCGTATCCAAGGTCGGATAATGATTTTCCTTATAAGATGACCTTAAATAACTCACAATATCAGGGTTATTATAGAGGGAGAGCGATAGTCCATTAAGCTCTCGGATATAGCTCGTAAGATTTTCCTTGCCTTGATATAAGAGACTCTTATTCTCTTGAACGACCTGATCCTTTAAAGATTCTTTAATATGAAAATATGTAATCGCAATTGACGTTCCAAACGGCACGATTGTTGTTAGTAGCAATAACACAATCAGCCTATTTCGAATACTCTTCTTAAACAAAAGGGCATCTCCCCCTAAATATATACATTATTAGTATAAAATAGAAAGCACGTCTAGTATAGACATGCTTTCTACAAAAAAGGGAGCAATCACTGAAAAATTCCTAGCGATTATCGATTACTTCAAGTTATCCCACGTCTGTTGGAAACGTGCTAATAATTCATCGTAATCAATTTTTCCTGCTGCATATTCTTGGATAGCTGCTGCTTTCTCCATATTTGCACCATCTGGCCATCTAAACCAAGTCCAAGGAACTGTTTTGTCATCCTTAGAATATTCCAGGATTGAAAGACCAAGATCACCTAATCCTGTCGGTTCGATGTTATCGAATGCAGGGATAAACGCGAATTCTTCTGTTATAAAACGCTTACCAGTTTCAGAAGACACCATCCAATTTAAGAAATCCTTTGCTTCTTGTAGATTCTTTGAATTTTTATTAAGAACCCAGTTATTTGGAACCCCTACTGGTAGACGATTTGCTGCTGCTTCATCATCCGTCATTGCAATTGGAAGGAAGCCCATGTTAATTTCAGGATTAATTTCATAAATCATGTTTTCTGTCCAGTTCCCTTGTTGTAGCATTGCCGTTTCACCAGATGCAAATAAGGTAACTTGAGTATTATAATCGGTTGTAAGTGGATTATCATTTGCATATTCTAACTCTAAATCTAGTACATTCTTAAAATCTTCAAAATGCTTATTACCGACAATTTTTTCTGTTCCAGCATAAAGCCCTTCGATAAATTTAACAGGATCATCCTGTTGGGCAAATGGGATATTGAGTAAATGTTGACCAATTACCCACCATTCTCCATAACCAGCTGAGAATGGAACAATCCCTGCTGTTTTAAGCTTTACTGCAGCTTCTTCTAACTCTGAGAATGTTTTCGGAGCTTCTGTAATGCCAGCTTTCTCGAATAAATCCTTGTTATACACAAAGCCATAACCTTCTAAGTTAACAGGCATCCCATATAGCTTACCATCTGTATCTGTCATTGGAACTTTACCAATTGGTAAGACATGCTCTACCCATGGCTCATCTGAAAGATCTGCTAAGCGCTCTTTCCAAAGCTCTAGCTCCTTAAATCCACCATTGTTAAAAATATCGGGCTCATCGCCTGAAGCAAATTTTGCTTTTAACGCAGCACCATAATCAGCACCACCACCAACTGTTTCAAGCTTAATCTTGATGTTTGGATGTTCTTTCTCATACTCATCAATCATCGCTTGTAGCTGATCGGCAATCTCAACCTTGAACTGCATCAGGTTTAGAGTAACGGTCTCCCCTTCTTTTCCTCCATCGCCCTTACCAGTTGTCTTCTCCTTATCCGAACAAGCGCCAAGGATAGTTAAAAACAAAGCCATTGTTAACAAAAGCAATTTGCGTTTCATTAACTTGTTTCCCCCTTTATCATGTGAAATTTTATATTATACAAAAACGTATAACCCTATTTAATAGACCCTGAAGCAATTCCCTTAATAATATGCCTTTGTAAAAACAAGAAGAAAATGATAATCGGTGTGATACCGAGAACAAGCGCTGCTAATCCCATATCCCATTGTTTTGTATACTGAGCAAAGAAAGAGCTTGTTGCTAATGGAATGGTTCGTAGCTCTGCATCTGTTAACACAAGTAAAGGCAGTAAGTAGTCATTCCAAATCCATAATGTGTTTAAAATAATCACCGTCACAGTTATTGGTTTTAATAATGGAAAAACAATTCTCCAAAAGACGCCAAACTGCGAACAACCATCTATTCTCGCTGCTTCCTCTATTTCAACTGGTACTGTCTTCACAAATCCGTGAAAAAGGAATAAGGACAGTGGTACGCCAAATCCAAAATACATGATCACAATCCCTGGAATACTATTGACGATTCCTAACATTCCACCAAGCTTCATGAGCGGTATCATGACAGATTGGAAGGGAATTACCATCGCCGCGACAAAAAAGATAAATAGGAAGTTACTAAACCTTCCACCGGTTCTGACCAATTTCCACGCTGCCATCGAGCTAATCACGACAATTCCAATATTACTGGCAACTGTAATAATCAATGAGTTCCAAAACGCTCTTGGAAAATGAATAATGTCCCATACCTTCACAAAATTCGTAAATAGAAATTCCTTTGGCCATGCAGCCGCATCTATTAAAATCTCAGAAAAAGCTTTCATAGAATTAATGATGACAAAGTAAAATGGGATGAGAAAAATGAGACCTAGCAAAATTCCAAATATCTCTAAAAGAAAGGTCCTCTTTGTATATTTTCGGTTCATTATGCCTCAACCTCCTTTTTCTTCGTCATTACAACTTGAACAGTCGTAAAGACTGCCACAATCACAAAGAACAAGACTGCTTTAGCGGTACCTAGACCGAAATTATTATACTGAAATGCTTCCCGATAAATATTAATCGCAACAGACTCTGTTGAGTTGAACGGGCCCCCGTTTGTCAACGAGATATTAATGTCGAAAATCTTAAATGCCATCGAGATTGTTAAAAAGAAACAAATCGTAAACGCTGGTAGAATTAACGGCATAATAATCTTCGTTAATACATCCCAATTCGAAGCCCCATCAATTCTGGCAGCCTCAATATAGGATTGCTCCACTCCCTGCAAGGCAGCGATATAGATTATCATCATATAACCAGCCGTTTGCCAAGCAAATACAATGACAATTCCCCAAAAGGCAGTAGCCTCGTCACCTAACCATGCAAGCTTAAAAATCCCAATATCGGTATATTTCCCTACCGACGCAAACCCCTTCACAAAGATGAACTGCCAGATAAACCCAAGTAAAAGTCCACCAATCACATTTGGCATAAAAAAGACCGTTCGTAAAATATTCCTCGTCTTTAACGCGCCATTTAACAATAGCGCTAATCCGAATCCAATCAAATTACTAATGATCACAGCCGCAAACATAAACTTCGTTGTAAACCAGAAGGAATTGAAAAACTTTGCATCGTTTGTAAAAATCTTTTTATAATTCTCAAATCCAATCCATTCCACCGCTGAGCTAATCCCGTTCCAGGATGTAAATGAATAATAGATCCCCATTATAAAGGGGATAATTTGAATCATCACAAAAAACAATAATGCAGGTCCAACAAAAGCAGCATAGGTTAATACACTTTTCCACTTTATCTTTCGTTTGGCCCCGAGTTCCGGCTTTCGTTTCAGTTCTACTTCAGTATTCGTCTCCATTTACACCACCCCCTCACTTTTGAAACCGCTTACCTGTATTATAACTGGTACATCCTCATAATACAGGCAACAATATTGACTGATAGGGGGTACGATATTGACTTAGTGATGACTTTGGGACTATTTGTTAGGCTTTATTCTAAATGATTGTTGTTTTAGTCACGTGCAATCTATGTTGATCGGAGTAGATGGCGGCGACTCATCGAAAATGTATTCGCATTTCTTTATGTGGTGAAAATGATTTGTTAGCTTATAAAATAATGGCTTCACCCCAAACAGGTATCTTGCCATTAAAAGCTTTTCTTGCCCCTGCTCCCATAATGCAAATGCAAAAATGCCATTTAATTTCTCCACACAATTTTCTCGCCATTTTCTTTGCAAATAAAAAACTTCATACCACTGTGGGTAGATGTTATCTTATTGAAATGCATACTTTTACTTCAGTAATGGACTTTTGGGTAAAATACAGTTGTATTCTCATTAAGGGTAGACGGATTTTGGAGGGATTTAGTATGAAGCATTTTACAGAGGAAGAAAAGATACAGATTTTATCTGACATTATAGCAATTAAATCAATTAATGAAAACGAAATCGAGGTTGCAGATTATTTGAAAAATTTATTTGCCGAATACGGCAT
Organism: Bacillus sp. JJ1566; assembly: GCF_036962685.1. Classification (NCBI taxonomy): domain Bacteria; kingdom Bacillati; phylum Bacillota; class Bacilli; order Caryophanales; family Bacillaceae; genus Bacillus; species Bacillus sp. JJ1566. The sequence goes on from NZ_JBALOP010000029.1 coordinate 22,014, forward strand.
TGAATCGAAAATTGTTCCAGTTACAGACACTCGTGTTAACCTAGTGGCCGAAATTGGAAGCGGAAGTCCAGTCATTGGCGTTTCTGGACATATGGATGTCGTTTCTCCTGGTGATGAAAGTGAGTGGACTTCAGATCCGTTCACATTGACCGAAAGAGACAGAAAATTATTCGGACGTGGAACAAATGACATGAAAGCAGGTTTAGTAAACCTTGCTTTAGTCATGATTGAACTGAAAGAAAATAATGAACTAAAAAATGGTACTGTCCGTTTTATGGCAACGACTGGAGAAGAAGTCGGTGGCGCAGGTTCAAAAAAATTATATGAAGAAGGCTATATGGATAATGTAGATTATTTATGGGTAGCTGAACCTTCTCATGACACGATTATATACTCTCACAAAGGTTCACTTAACTTACGTGTAACGTCCATTGGTGAGGCAGCACACAGCTCTATGCCTGACCAAGGTTATAACGCGATTAATCCATTAATGGCATATCTATTAGAAATAGACAAAAAATTGAATGGCGATGATCGTAAAAATGAGGTTCTAGATAAATTGGTTATGAGTACAACAATTTTTAATGCAGGGAACCAAGTAAACTCAATTCCAGAAAAAGCAGTTGCTGAAATAAACGTGCGCACTATTCCAGAATTTGATAACGATGAAGTGATTGACTTATTTAACACAACAGCTAAGAAATACAATAAAGAAGGCTCTAATATCAATGTTGAAGTGACAATGTCATTACCAAGTGTTTTCACTTCAGGACAGAATGAAATGGTTACTCTTGCTAAAGAACTCAGTAAAAAATATTTAGATTTAGAAATTTCTCTTAAAGGTTCACCAGGGGTAACAGATGCATCAAACCTATTACGAGGTAAAGATGATAACTTCCCATTCATGATGTTTGGTCCAGGAGAAACAAAAATGGCACACAAAACAGACGAATATGTCTACAAGGATTACTACTTTGCATTCTTCGATATCTATAAAGAGTTAGTTTTAGGTTTAACGAAATAAATAGAGCTTTTTTAAACAAAGAGAGGTGACTACCATTTTATAAACTGTTCCTTTTGAGGTGCTTTTCTTAAAATACTTCCCGATGACAGTTGTATTGACATAGTTATTGGTAAACAAAAAAGTAAAACTCACCATAGTAATTGGCGATTTTCTTTATCGGGAATACAAAATCCTTACTTATGATTTAGTTCACCATAATGTTTCAAAATGAGGTTCACTTGGCTTTTTTTGTTAATACTCACTCCTTGTACTAAAGTGAGTAACCAGCAAAAAAATAAGCGGAGATTCTACCGTTAATTGCAAAATGGAGCTCGCTTCGGGGTAAATAAGGGAAGGTTTTCCGGCTATGCATTGAAAAATCCACCATTTTTGCAATTTTTACGATAATAGACGGAATTTTTCCTTCTATATTAGCCTTTTTTGAGAAAAGTTGCCAATTAAGCGGAGTTTTTCCGTCTACGCTGGTTCTTGCGACGGAACCCATTATGGATTTATTGATAAATCCATCATTAAGGAATCTCTCTATCTAGCCAGCTTCTGTAATTAACAAATGCCTGGGTTACTTCATAGGATATTCAAAAAATGGAGTGGATTTACATGGCGAAATGGATCATCATTTCTACATCAAAACATCAATTAAAACTTTTTGATGGAAACAAGCTGATAAAGGTTTACCCAATTGCCGTTGGAAAAATGGTAACCCCAACGCCCACTAGGGCATACACAATTATCAATAAACAACGTAATCCCGGAGGACCCTTTGGAGTGCTATGGATGGGTCTTTCAAGACCTCATTACGGTATTCACGGAACAAATAACCCAGCCTCAATCGGTAAAAGTGTTTCACATGGATGTATTAGAATGTTTAATCATGATGTTCTAGATTTATCATCTAGAGTCCCAATTGGCACTTGGGTTTTTATTCAAAAATGAATTTGTTTATCTCGTATCCTTTACTTGCTAAGTTGGGTTCTCGGTCGATTTTGGATGATCGTTTTAGACGTTCCTCTGTGGAAGAACGAATTTCATTTCGCAAAATCATTTGAACTTTGGCAAGATAACCTTCCATCATATAGGGGGCATGGTTTCAAGTCCCGGTCTCTTTTTTCATTCTATGGATGACAATAGTGTCATTTCGATCCAAACATTTTAGGCTAAAAAAAGACTCTCAACATAATCGTTGAAAGTCTTAAGATGTCTTCGTTTTATACAGCTTCCGCTTCTCTCATGGTCTCGACCTCAGCAGGAGGATTATATTGACCTTCCCATTTTGCAACAACGAGTGCTGCTAATGAATTTCCTACTACGTTAACTGCAGTACGTCCCATATCTAGAATACGGTCAATACCCGCAATAAAGGCTAATCCTTCAGCCGGTAAACCAATTGTACTGAATGTCGCCAATAGCACGACAAAGGATACACCAGGTACTCCTGCCATACCTTTAGAGGTTACCATCAAGACTAACATAAGTGTAATTTGTTGACCAATGCTTAGGTGAATTCCGTACATTTGGGCAATAAATAAGGATGCAATTGCTTGATATAAAACAGATCCATCCAGATTGAACGAATAACCAGTTGGAATAACGAAGGAAGCGATATGCTTTGGACTTCCCGCTTTCTCCATTTTGTCCATAATTTTCGGAAGGACAGTTTCTGAGCTTGCTGTTGAAAAGGCTAAGATTAACTCTTCTTTAATCATCTTCAATAATTTAAAGATATTTAATCCGATGAATTTTGCTAGCAGTCCTAAAACAACAATTACAAAGAAAATCATCGTTCCGTATACAGTAAGGGCTAGCTTCCCTAATGGAATAAGTGATGCAAAACCATATTTAGAAATGGTTACACCAATTAATGCAAACACACCGATTGGGGCATACTTCATAAATAAGTTCGTCACATAAAACATGGCATTTGCCATACCTTCAAAGAAACGTAAAACGGGTTTCCCTTTTTCGCCAATCGCTGCAATTCCTAGACCGAAGACAACTGCAAAGAAGATAATCGCTAGCATATCCCCTTCAACCATAGCTTGAATCGGATTGGTTGGAACAATATGAAGTAATGTGTCGGCAATTGATTTGCCTTCTTGTTCCTCTGATGTGTGGACATAGTTTGAAATGTCACTTTGCTCTAGCTTGTCCATATTTAGACCTGCACCTGGCTGAAATACATTGGCAGCAATAAGGCCAACTGCAATCGCAACCAAAGTCATGCCAATAAAATACGTAAGGGATTTACCACCTAATTTACCAACAGATTTTAAATCACCAACACCGGCAATGGCGACAATAATACTTGAAAGGACGATTGGTACAACAATCATTTTAATTAATCGGATAAAAAGATCACCGAATGGCTGTAAGAAATTCTGTGCCGTTGGATTTCCATAGAATATCCCACCGACGATAATACCTAATACTAAACCAATAAAAATTTGAGTAGCTAAACTTAATTTGAACTTTTTCATAAATTACCTCACCCTCTTGATGTTTTGATTAGACCTATGCCTAGGTAAGGGAAACAAATGAATACGATAAAGAACACAAAAAAAGGCTAGTGTGCCCTACTAGTCTATCGCTTTCGTTTCCACTAAATTGCTTACGAGGTTAGCTTTCAGGTTAGGACTATGGGAAACAATAAGCCCCTTCTTTATAAAGAATTCACCAATAGCGGAACGTTTCCGCATCAAAATTTGGGTCCCCCGCTCTAAAATAAAGATTAAGCATAAAAAATGAACTACTTGGATTTTATCATTAAAATACTATTTTAGTAAACTATTGATTATTTCCAGTAAAGGTGTGAAGGCCACACCTTGTATAACCTCCACCTCAAAACTCACATCGACAGCTCCATTTTTTGAATAACCAGATACTGAAATGTATGCTTCAAACGTGACGTCAATAAACTGATGTTATTCTTAAATAATTATATTTTTGTAACAAAAAAGGTAGCAGTTTGATTATGAAAACTACTACCCATCGGTGGAACGCTTTTTAAATTATCACAGGCATCTTCATTAAAGTCTGTTGTGGACGAATAAGAAGGTTCCTGTTACTTACTTTAGATGTGAATTAATAAATAATCCTACCTTTTCGTTTAATGTAATATCCTCTGCGAAGGCTGGAGGAAGATTAGCTGTTTTATAACCAAGGACAGTTTGATGTACAGTTTCTTTGATTGCTAGGAAGAGCGGTTCGCTAAGTTCATAAACCGACATAAGGGAGATTATCTTTTGATGATGATCTAGTGCTTCTTCTAGTTTTCCAGATTTAAAACAATTATATAGGTTAACGGAATGTTCAGGAGCGAAAACAGAGGTCCCGTGGACCGAGCCTTTTGCTCCTATTTGTAGCGCTGGGAGGACTAAATCATCGAAAGCTGCGAAAACAGCAAAATCCTCTCTCTTTTTTTTCGTCTCAAAAATGAGCTTTCTAATATGTCCAAGATTATCAATCGTGTCCTTAATCCCAACAATATTGTCATAGCTTTCGGCAAGCCTTGCAATGAGCTGTGGTGACAGACTCTGTCCTGTTAACATGGGAATATTATAAATTAAGATAGAAATATCGATACTTTTAGACACAGAAGTAAAATAGTCAAAGAGTTGATTCTCTGTAAATTTCCAATAGTACGGACTTACGACGAGCACCCCATCGGCTCCGCAATCCTGCGCATGACGGGACAATTCGATTGTATCCGCTAAAGAAGTAGACCCTGTACCAATAAGAACAGGAACCCGGTTATTCACATAAGGAATCATATCCTCCATGAATCGCTTACGCATATCTATGGATAAAGAAGAAAACTCCCCAGTACTTCCCATAAATAAGATCCCGTGGACCCCTTTATCAATGAGAAAATCTGTTAACTGTTTGTTGGCTTCCCAGTTAAAATCCCCATCCTCATTAAATAATGTGACAACGGGAGAGATTATCCCATGAAACTTACCTGTTTCTCGTTCCACTCATCATCACCCTTTTTGCGAAGTTTAAAACTCTCCCCCATCTCTTGGATGGAGGAGAACGTGAATCCGGTTACAAAACTTGTTCACTAGGTAACTGTACTTTTACAGGATTCGCTAAAATACCAATTGAGGAAATCTCAATTTCGATTTGGTCGTTGTCTTTAAGGGTAAATTCGTTTGGCGGTACAATTGAGGTGCCTGTTAATAGAACCGTACCTTCAAAGATTTCATTGTCTCGAATCAAAAACGAGACTAGTTCATCAAATCGTCGTTTTAACTGCGCTGTATTCGCGGTTCCCTCTACGACCAATTGGTCGTCTCTGAAAATACGGCAGCTAAGCTGGAAATTATACGGGTCTTCTACCGTTTCTGCAAGGCGAATAGCTGGTCCAATCGCACATGAATGTTTCCAAATCTTTGCTTGTGGTAAATAAAGTGGGTTATCGCCCTCGATGTCCCTGCAACTCATATCATTGCCGATTGTATAGCCAACAATCCGGCCATCCTTTGTGAGGACAAGACCAACCTCAGGCTCGGGAATCTGCCAATTGGAATCATTTCTTAAGTAAACGGGAGTATTCGGACCCACGGTTCTGGCAGCCGTTGATTTTAAAAATAGCTCTGGCCGCTCAGCATCATAAACTTTGTCATAACATGTTTGTTCGTCATTGTTTCCACTTGTAGTTTCATAGTTTCTTGCATCCCTACTTTTCTCGTAGGTGACTCCAGAAGCCCATACCTCTGGGGCAACGATTGGAACTAACAATTCTAACTCTTCAAGACTTTCTCTAATAGGTTCCGTTCCTGCTATAGAGTTTTCAACCAGTCTAAGTGTCGAAACCCCAGCGGATTCCGCTTGGTTCACCAATTCCATAAAATCCGAATAAGGCAAGGAATAAATGTCTCCCTGATCCGTTAACGCTCCAAGTACAACAGCTGAATGATTATTTACAAAACGAATAATTCTCATGTATACCCCTCCTGTTTTATAATGTAAAACTCAGTTTTGTAATTTAGATAAAATATGACCATACTTCAGATGCAACATATTGAATAAGGTCGAGGATTTTTATGTACTAAGCCATAAAAATCCTTGACGCTATTTGATCGGTAAATGCATTTCATAGCCCAATTCTCTAGAAACTTTCATCGCAGCTTCTTTTAACATCTCAACTGTTCTCTGTAGTTTTTCTTGGTCGATACTTGCTGAATGCTGGGACATACTCATCGCTGCTACAACTGTTCCAGAGTGATCCCAGATGGGAACTGCAACACAGGCGATACCTGGTTCATTTTCTTCCTTATCCATCGAATAGCCTTTTTCTCTTACTTTATCAAGTTCAGCCAAAAACAGAGTTTCATCTGTGATTGTATTAGCAGTCTGCTGAACGTATTCATAGTCTTTAAGGATTTCTTGAAGCTCTTTACTGGATTTATTTGCAATAAGCGACTTTCCGACTGCACTGCTATGCAGCGGTATTCTTCTTCCAATTCTTGAGTACAGAACTGTCGCGGAAGGACCCTCAACCTTATCAATATAAATCCCTTCTTTGCCGTCTCGAATAACAAGATGGACTGTATTTCCCGACTTTACTGACAACTCAATTAAATACTTCTTAGCAACTGTTCGTAGATCAAGTCTTCGAATAACAACATTGCCACGCTCGAATAATTTCATTCCAAGGCGGTATTTACCGTTTTCAGGGTTTTGCTCAATATATCCTCTTTGCCTCAGTGTCTGTAATAGGGAGTGCACTGTACTTTTATGAAGTTGCATTTTCTCACTAATTTCAGTGATTTTCATTTCTTGTTCGTATTCATCGAATAAATCGAGGATACGGAGGGCACGATCTACTGATTGAATGATAAGCATTTTTCTCACCCTTCTAAAGTCCTAAATATGAATACATTTTACCATAATAAGTAGATTAGTAATATGTATTCTTGCTGTTAACGAAGAACTTCAGTATCTAAATCATCCTGACTAATTTGAGACCAAAACGGGTACCCTTCTACATCGCCTGCTGTAGTCAAGGCAAATGCTCCTACCCTGTTTCCAAGGCGGACCGCTTCTTCCAATGACCATACTCTTAACAATCCAGATAGTAAGCCGGCTGCGAACCCATCACCTGCACCAATCTGATCAACAATTCGGTTTACCGTATAGCCTGGAACAAATCCTTCAGCTGCTTTCGTTGCGAAATAAGCACCTTTGTCCCCCAACTTTACGACGACTGTTTCTGCGCCTTTCTCTAAAAAACAGGAGGCGATTTCGGCCGGTTGTTTCTTTCCTGTTAAGATCATCCCTTCTTCCAGACCGGGAAGAACGATATCAGACTGCGCGGCGATGTCGTTCAATATTTCGTACGCCTCTTCTTTGCTCCAAAGCTTCAGACGGATATTCGGGTCAAAGACTACCTTCACTTTATTCTTTTTCGCCAATGAAATGGCATGCATGACGGTTTCCCTGCAAGATGGGCTTAACGCAGGAGTAATGCCGGTTACATGCAGGAACGTTGCCGTTTTGATGTGCTCTTCGTTTAGATCCTCTGGAATCATCCTGCTAGCAGCAGAGCCTTTCCGGTAATATAAAATATTGGGTTCCTGCATTGGACGCATTTCCTTAAAAAATACCGCGGTAGGGTTATTTTCATCAAAAATGACTCCCGAAGTATCCACGCCTTCTCCCCTAATAAAGTTGCGAATGTAAATGCCAAACTCATCCTTACCAAGTCTTCCAATCCATCCGACTTGATGACCGAGTCTCGATAAGGCGATTGCAACATTCGATTCTGCTCCCCCAATTGTTTTTTGAAAACTGCTGGTAAACCTTAAGGGGCCGGGTGTTATTGGGGTAAACAAAACCATTGTTTCACCAAATGTGATTACATCCATACGTTAGCCCCCTGTTTTCCCAATTGGTTTCTAATGTGTTTTTTCTGAAAGATTGATTGAATAAGCAGCTAAATCCGCCCGATAGTCGTATACAGCATCTTCTGCCACCTCAAGTGGAACAACACCATTGGCAGCATCCGTATGTCCTGCCATCCGGTTACTTGCAGCTACCAAACGCTGTCGCTGGCGAATCGTTTTTAGTCTCGCTTCCCCCAGCTCTAACCTAGCCTCTTTAGCAGCTTCAAACTGAAACACAAGGTTCCCTTTTTGGAATTCGCCTTCATCTAAATAGTCGATTCTTTTGTTACGAAGCTGTAGATAAAGGATATCTCCTGTCTTCAGGTATAGAATACCTCCACCATTTTTTGCCTCAGGAGTCATATGTCCGATAGCAGCTCCATAGGTTACTCCAGAGTAGCGACCATCACTAATTAACGTTGCCAATCTTTTCAGCTTTCGGTTCGCGTTTATATGCTGCATTGGCGTAAACATTTCTGGCATTCCAAATGCTTCCGGCCCCTGCCCAGACACAATCACAGAGATTTTTAATGCACCCTCGGCAGCCATATAGTCAAATAACTGATCATATTCCATATCTCTACCGGTCTCAAACAGTTCCGGTGCATTGTGTTTGAGCATCGCCTTCATCGTTATATAATCAAAGCTTCGGTTCTGTTTTATTTTTTCTAATAGGTTTTCTTCCAACAGTTCTTCGTTGGCACTATGTTCATTATCATAGAAAAGTACAAATGACGCCTTTTGATCAAAATTATCAAGTTGAGCCGTTGTCATACCGCTTATCTTTACCACAGCACTTTCAAAAAAGTTCCCTGTTAACACGTCTACTCCGCTAAATGACCTTCTTGGCTTTGAGAGAATAATAGGATTATCCTTTACTCCAGTTGCCGGTAAACCTTGTGTTTTCGAGAGTCGCTCTCTCCAGGTTGTTCCGGTCACTGTCGGTGCATCTATATCCATTGGAACGCCATTTTCAATCAACTCATAGATGAGTGTTTCCATCCCTTTAATCTGCCCGCTGCAGCATTGCATTGCAAGCGCAAAAATATCTCTGCCCTCTGTCAGGCTATAGTTAAACAAATCTGGAATAGGGACCTCATGATGGATTTGGTCATAATCCCACAGGTTAAATTTATAACCGCCGTACACCATCGCAGCAACGATGTGCATCATCAAGTTAGTGGAGCCCCCTGATGCACTGTGGATTCTAATCGCATTTCTAATATTGGCAGCCATAATGTTAGAAGTTCCAAAATCTGGATTATTTATCATACCTGCAAGCGCATCGACTGCTTCATTGACCTCGCTCTGTGTTGGCGGAGCTGTCAGCTGTTCAACCGCCGGATGTACAAGTCCCATCCCCGCTACCAGGTGCCGTGAGCTGTTTCCTGTCCCGTTAAAAGCGCATACACCACCCTGACCATCACAAGTCGCAACAGCCAATTTCTTTTCGTAAAGCTCGTGCTGATTCTTCGTAATGATGCCACGCTCCCTTGCGCGCTCAAGTACGCCTTGAAATGCTGTATTTGAGGAGCATTGTAAAATATACGAAAGGGCATCGCGCAGGTCAAAAGCAATGTCCTCTGCTCCTTTCGCTTCTGCGAGGAGAGCCACTTCTTCAAGCTCGGTAAAAAGTGCGCTTGGGATTGTTCCACCCTGAAGAACATGTGCAGGGGCAAACGTAGCAAAAAACGGCGCTTCATTTCGGAATTTACGAACCCTATCTAGATGCGCCAAGGCACTAACGACACCAAGTGGCTGTTTGTCGCAGCCCTGAATCACAAATGCCCCGTGATAGCTATGGGCTTCCAGCTGGTTCACAACCATTTGTGCCACTGCATTACGACTTTGCAAGGAATAGCTCATCCCCTGGTTACTCTGGGCGGTTCCATCGCACATAACCGGAGTAGCAAATTGAAATGGAACTCCTCCGTTCTGCCAAATCCGGATGGCTGCCCTTGCAATCGTTTGGAAGTCCATGATATGGGCTGGATGATCCTGCGAACCTCCTATTATCGCGATTCTTGGAGCATTATGATGTAGCCGGTCATAAATCTCTTCTAACGACCAATCCGGTTGGAACCCTTTCAATTCCGTTTGCAGGATTTGTTTGGACCGGTCCAACAATCCAGCGACACAGATTGGTTCATTTGCTTTCCCTTGAACATTATCCCGATAAGGATTAACCGTATTCTCAATATAGGGGAATTTCACTGACATCAAACCTACCTCCTTTTTTACCATTCAGCTACACTGCCATCTTCATTTCTCCAAATTGGATTTTTCCAATCATGACCCTTTTCAGCTGCAGCCAAAACGGCCTCTTCATTCACATCAATGCCCAATCCTGGACCTTCGGGAATCTCGACAAACCCATTTGTATATTTAAAGACAGTTGGATCTGTTAAGTAGTCAAGCAAATCACTGCCTTGATTGTAATGAATACCCAGACTTTGTTCTTGAATCACCACATTTGGTGTACAGGCATCCAGTTGGAAAGAGGAAGCTAGTGCAATCGGTCCAAGTGGACAGTGCGGGGCAACTGCAACGTCAAAAGCCTCCGCCATAGCAGCAATTTTTTTGCATTCAAGGATTCCCCCGGCATGAGAAAGGTCTGGCTGAATAATGTCAACATACCCATCCATTAAAAGTTGCTTAAAGCCCCATCGGCTATATTGCCTTTCGCCTGTAGCAATTGGGCAAACGGTATGCCGGGCAATTTCCCTTAATGCCTCATTGTTTTCTGGCAAAACGGGTTCCTCGATAAACATTGGGCGGAAAGGTTCTAATTCCTTCACAAGAATTTTTGCCATGCTCTTATGAACCCTGCCGTGAAAGTCGAGTGCGATTCCAAACTCTTTGCCCACCGCTTCTCTCACCGCAGCGATTCTTTGAACGGCCGCTTCTACCTTTGTATGGGTATCGATATAATCCATTTCCTCGGTTGCATTCATTTTGATTGCCGTAAAACCGGCTGCCGCCTTTTCCTTGGCTGCTTTGGCCACATCCGTCGGCCGGTCCCCGCCAATCCAAGAATAAACCCTAATTTTTTCCCTAGCCTTGCCACCAAGCATCTCGTAGACTGGAATTTGATAGTACTTCCCTTTAATATCCCAGAGCGCCTGCTCAATTCCGGAAATCGCACTCATTAAAATCGGACCGCCTCTGTAAAATCCCCCTCTGTAAAGAACCTGCCAATGGTCCTCGATCATGAATGGATCTTTTCCGACAAGATAGTCACTGATTTCTTGCACACAGGCTTTTACTGTATCTGCTCGCCCTTCAAGAATCGGTTCTCCCCATCCTGAAATCCCTTCGTCTGTATCAATCTTCAGGAATAGCCAACGGGGAGGCACCTTATACAGTGTCAAAGATGTGATTTTTATAAAAAACCCCTCCCTAAAGAACTATTTAATGTAAGAAAGGTAAAAATCATTAGCCTAAAAAGAATTATTTTTCTATTAAACTACTTATATACCAACGTTTGAAATCGACAATTTCATGGGAGCAGGATTAGATAAAATATCGATAGAATCTAAGCTTTTCGCTTCCTCCAACATTGATTCTGATATCCATATCTCTTGAATTTCCAATGTGTTTTTGATCCGGACGATCCTTGCTTTACTTAAATCAAAAGCATTACAGGTTTTAATCGCTGCTTTTACTGCTAATTCCTCATTTTCCAAAATCATCGGCAGCTTGACGACCTGTGTGACTGTACTTGTTAACGCATTGGCATACCCTTTTTCCAAAATAGTTTGATCCATCACCTTTTGAGTAGACACATCGGCCAACCCAATCCCATTTGCATTCCCATGTGTTTTCTCAGTTAATCCCAAAACTGCAATTCTAGTTACCTGAGGACCGCCACTCGCATAAGGTGTAGCGTATCGTCCAGTTATATTTGGATCCATTCCGTCTCCCGAAATGTCCTTTCCAAGTTCATCAACAACAAGAACATCAATGGGATCAAACATGATTGTCGGCATTAATGATTTTGCTTCTATCAAGAGATCCGGCTCACGGTGGATAAGATCCTCTGCCGGAATCGCAACAATCTTAGCAGGTCGATCATAGGCATTTTCTAACGACCCTAGACCAAAAATGATTGGCGTACGCTCAATAGCTATTTTCGCCATCTCCACTACATGCTCGGCCATGTATTTGAAGCTGAATGCATGTGCAGCCTCCGCCCCTTTTTGCTTTCCAAGTCCAATCGTAATCATTTTCATTAGTCCACTTTCTACTGGTCCGCGAAAAGCTGTATGAGGTTTAATCCTGTTTATCACAATGATTTTATCCGCTTTGTAAGCATGATAATCCATATAAATTGGAAGACCGTTTGGTAGTCTTCCAATTTCTACAACCTCCATGGTAGCTAGAATGGGGGCACCAATTGCATCTTCTGTTACCCCCAATTGCTCAAGAACATCCACTTGACCAGCGGCGGTTGCCCCTCCATGGCTACCCATCGCTGGCACGATGAACGGATTTCCACCGACACTTTTCACCGCATGTACAGTCTCCCTAACCAGTTCAGGCAAACTGGCGACTCCTCTCGAACCAACAGCGATTGCTACTCTGTCTCCAGCGTCAACTCCAGTAAGTACCCCGGCCGTCCGAATCGCTTCATGAACGGCCTCTTTAACATTATTGACTTCTGGAGCATGAAAATTTTGCCTTATCTTTATCATTCGTGGAATTTCTATGTCACGCAGGAGTTCTTTTATGATTTCCATGTTCCCTCATCTCCCGGAATCTCATTCCTATTTGCGTACTTTTTCAATTTCCTTCATCATCTCGTCTACAAGGTCCTGCCCAAACTTTTCTGAGTACTCATCAATAATAGGCTGAATGACCTCTTTCATTTTTTGCTTTTCTTCGTTAGATACTTCGTTTACCTTTGTTCCTGATTCCTTTATTTCTTCAATCGCTTTAGAATCCTCTTCACGGCTTATCTGACGCTGATACTTACCTGCTTCAACAGCGGCATCTTTTAAAATGGTTTGCTCTTCCTCAGAAAGACCATCCCAGAATTTCTTACTAACTAAGAATACAAATGGCGTATATACATGCCCAGTCAAACTTAAATAATCCTGAACCTCATTAAATTTATTTGACTTAATAGTTGCAAGCGGATTTTCTTGACCATCTACTGTTTTGCTCTCAAGTGCAGTGAAAACTTCTGAAAAAGCCATTGGTGTTGGATTTGCCCCGAGCTCTTTAAATGCATCAAGATGAACTTCATTTTGCATGGTTCTGACTTTTAACCCCTTGAAGTCTTCCGCCTTTTCAACAGGATGTTTACTGTTTGTCAATTGACGGAACCCATTTTCCCAGTACCCGAGTCCAATGAGCCCGTGTTCCGGGAGTTTCTCCAATAGCTTTTGGCCAACTGGACCATCAAGAACCGCATCGGCCTCTTCTGCCGTGTTAAACAGGAATGGGAAATCAAAAATACCGAATTCCTTGATCATTCCTACTAATGGCGATGTGGATGGAATGGTAATCTCCTGAAGTCCCCCCTGAAGTGCCTCAGTCATTTTTTGGTCATCGCCTAGTGTTGCACTGTAAAATGGTTTTACTGTTAATTTTCCACCACTCTTTTCCGCAACAATTTCACTAAACTTTTTTAATCCTAGACCTTCCGGGTGGTCTTCATTCAACCCAATTCCTGCTTTGATTGTTCGTTCCTGGATTCCTTCCGACTTATTCCCTCCATCACTGTTTCCAGTTGATGGTGAACCACATGCACTAAGCAGTAACATTCCTGGAATAATAATTCCAACACCCAATTTTTTAAGCCAATTTTTCATTTATACTTCCCCCTTATCTTGTTCCTTTTATATTTGGAATGGTCTCTTGACCGACTTGTTCCTTCAAACGCTTATCATTCTTTACTTCTATATTAACCAGGTATTTTGGGTACTTCTTTTCAATCAGCACATCCGTGATTCCCACCGCTGCCTTTGTCCTCATTTCCGCCTCGGCTTCTTCGGAATACCAGGCAACATGTGGTGTTAAAATTACTTGATCCATCGACAGAAATGGATGTTGTGCTCCAATCGGCTCTTCTTCAACTACATCTAAAGCTGCTCCTGCTACCTGTCCTAGCTGAAGCGCCTCAATTAGAGCACTTTCATCAATAACAGGTCCCCTGGAAGTATTAATAATTAACGGGTTCTTTTTCATCCTTGCAAATTGTTCTTTTCCAAGCATCCCTTTTGTAGCCGGATTCAGTGGGGCATGAACAGAGATGATATCCGACTGTTCTACAAGAGTTGCAAGAGAGACTAGGGTAACCCCCCTTCTCTTTGCCTCTGATGCCGGAAAATAAGGATCCGCAGCGATGATGTTAAATCCAAGTGGTTTTGCTTTCTCGGCAAGGGATTGAGGAATTTTGCCAAAGCCAACAAGGCCCAGTGTTTGGTTATTCAGCCGATGAATCGGTCTTGTCACTTTAAAGTCCCAATTCCCGTTTTTTACCTGCTGATTTGCCACTACGACTTTCCGTACCCATGATAAAATCAGGGCTAAGGCGTGATCTGAAACTTCATCCATACAGTAATCAGGCACATTCGCTACACAGATTCCTCTCTCTGTAGCCGCTTCCAAGTCAATGGTATTGACTCCGACCCCATACCGTGTAATCACCTGACATTTTGTCAACGATTCAATCACTCGTCTACTAAGCGGCGCATACTGATTGATGATACCGTCTGCGTCATGACAGGCATGAATGACTTCCTCTTCCGTGCGACATTGGGCAGCAATTACTTCAATTTCCGGCGCTTGGTATAACACCGCCTCCTCAAATCGAAGATCTTCAAACTCCCAGTCTGTTACCACTACTTTGAACTTATCCAAAATTTCACCTCCAATAAAATTACGTTAAGAAATCAAGCGGAACCATAATAATAGAAGGAAATAGTATCAAAAGAATAAGGACAATAATATGAACTAGGACAAACGGCCAGATTCCTTTTGTCAATTCAATGATATTGATTTTACTGATTCCGCAGCCGACATATAAGACCGTTCCGACTGGAGGGGTAATTAAGCCAATACACAAGTTAATGACCATAATAATTCCGAAATACACAGGATCAATTCCAGCCATTTTTACAAGGGGCAAGAATACCGGTGTAAAGATTAAAATAGCGGGTGTAAGATCCATCACAAGTCCAATAGCCAATAAAATTAAATTAATTAATAACAGCAACATTAAAGGACTTTCAATCAGCCCGCCAAGAGCTGCTGCCATTTGTCCAGGGACGTCCGCTACGGTGATCATCCAAGCAGAAACCATTGCCGCTGCTGCAACGAACATAACCACTGCAGTCGTCTTTGCTGCCGCAACCAGGACATTATGCAAATCTTTTAATTCCAATTCACGGTATATAAAAAACCCGACAAATAAGGCATAAAATGCAGCTACCACAGCCGCTTCTGTAGGTGTAAAAATTCCTCCCCTTAAACCGCCAATGATAATAACAGGAAGAAACAAAGCCCAGATTGCTTTTATTGTAGACTTTAAAATCTCTTTTGTTGTTTGTCGTTTTGGAAGTTCACTTTTATCTTTTCGGGCAATAAAAGTCCATGCGATAATGAGTCCCCCGCCCATCATGATACCCGGAACAATGCCCCCCATAAATAACTGGGTGATCGATACACCGGCAGTTACCCCGAAGATAATCATTGGAATACTAGGAGGAATAACGGGAGCAATAATTCCTGAAGCACAAATGAGTCCCGTAGAGCGATTAACATCATAACCCCTGGCAATCATCATCGGTATTGAAATGGCACCAAGTGCGGCAGTATCAGCTACTGCTGATCCGGACAATCCGGCAAACAAAATACTTGCAATGATGGCTACATACCCAAGCCCTCCTCTAATGTGGCCGACCAAGGACATGGCAAATTCGACAATTCGCTTGGAAATACCTCCCGCGTTCATCAGTTCCCCTGCTAGCACAAAAAACGGGATTGCCATAAGTGAAAAGTTATTTGCTCCATTGATAAGGTTCTGCGCTACAATTTGTGCATCCATCATATTTAAAGTAAACATAATGGCAACCCCACAAAGAATTAATGCAAAGGCGATAGGCACTCCAAGTGCAAGTGTTCCAAACAACGAGCCAAGAAAAACAGCAACCATACATTTGCCTCCTTTCGGAAATATATTTCTATTCGTTTAGTAACTTTAAGGTTTGATAACTTCCTCAGTAGTAGAAATGATGCTAAATTGTGAATTGGACTTTGACGTAAATGCCTGAATCATTCTGACGATAATAATCAAGGCCATTGCAATACTGGTAATAACTCCTATTCCATACATAAATGAAAGCGGAAGTCCTGTTGCTGGGGCGGTGCTGTTCATATTTAACAATGTCATTTTCCAGCTGCCTACAAGTAATAGCCATAAAACATATAACACTAATAAATTACTAATCACGAATGCTATTTTCTTTAATTTTATCGGCAGCGCATTGACAACAACATCGACACCAAGATGCATATTATCCTTCAGACAGGCAATCGCACCAAGAAATACCATCCACACAAACAGAAATCTAGACATTTCTTCAGACCATGTAATTCCTGAATTGAAAATGTAACGGAGGAGTACATTTCCAAAAACTAGAATAGACATCGTAGCCAAGGATAGAGAAATACTTGCATTGAGGACTTTTATACTGAATTTGTTGACTTTTTGTAGCATGAATAATTCCCTCCTTTAGTTAGCTTCAGCTTTGATCCTTTCAACCAAATCTTTGGCCCAATCGTATTTTTGATAGATTTCATCGTATAAAGGCTGGGCTGCCTTTTCCATATCCTGTGAGAATTCTTCAGATGGAGTCGTAAACTCGACACCATTTTCTTCGAGAAATTTCTTATCTTCTTCATAGCTTTTTTCCAGTAATTCGAATTCATATTCTGCTGCAGCCTTTGAGGCTTTTTCAATAATTTGTTGCTGTTCTTTGGATAATCCGTTCCAGAATTGACTATTAATGATATAGACATTCGGGCTGAACATATGCTTAGATTCCAGAACATCGCTCTGTACCTCATACCACCCGGATGCTCGAAGGGATGCAATCGGATTATCTTGCCCATCCACAACATGTTGTTCTAAAGCAGAAAATATTTCTGAAATCGCTAGAGGTGTAACATTTGCTCCAAGCAATTGCCCAAGAGTAATGTAGTTTGGAATATTTGGCATCCTTAAGCGAAGTCCATCAAATTCCTCTAAGCTCGTAATCGGTTTATTTGATGAAAACATTCTGAAGCCGTTCGCACTCCAAGCCAATGGTCTTACACCATGTTCTTTTTCAAGGTCGGCCGTTAATTCTTCGCCAATCGGACCATTTAATACAGCTTTTACGTGTTCAAAATCTTTAAACAGGAATGGCCATTCAGGGACAGCCATTTTAGGAATGTCTGCCTGCATAATTAAGCCAGGGATCCCCATTTCAATCGTGCCGTTTCGGACTCCATCATAGAACTCCTTTTCGGCACCAAGTGTACTATTCGGGAATAGTTGAACCTTCAAGCTTCCTTTCGATTCTTCTTCAACCATTTTTTTGAATTTTTCTTTGAGGGCTATGTTCTGTGGATGATCTTCTGCAAAATAATGAGCTACTTTTATCGTTTTAGATTGATTGCCGGTTCCTTGTTCTGAACCGGATTTTTCTGTACCTCCGCAAGCGGTGAGGAACAATGATGCAATGAGGATAAAAATTACTATAAGTGAAAATTTTTTATTCATCTTACCAGCTCCTTTTTTAATCAGGATAAAATGTAAGCGATATCAAAATGTTCAATGACCAAAAACTCCAATTTTCACCTCCCTTAAGATTGTTTTACATTGTAAAACTAAGTTGTGAATATTGAAGAAAAAAACGAACAAATTTCAATTTAGTTTTATAATATAAAACCAAATTCCACAATGTGAAACTAACCTAAACGTAATATAATTCAAATTTTCTGACTTGTCAATAATCTATGTAGAATTTTTATCCATTTTTTTCTATTCTTGCTTCCTTTACTTTTTGGACAAACAGCTGGGCAAGTGTGGTTAATGCACCCCACTCTTCCGTGTCTATAAAGTCTTTTCTCACTAGCGATCCACCTACTCCCACGGCAACGGATCCCGCTGTGATAAAATCCTTCGTATTCTTAAGGGTGATTCCCCCAGTTGGCATCATTGGAATTTGACCTAAAGGTCCGCGAATTTGTCTAATAAAATCTGCCCCCAATGTACTTGCCGGGAATACCTTCACAATATCTGCTCCCCACTCATATGCCTGCAAAATCTCAGTTGGTGTGAAAACACCAGGGATTACTATTTTCTTGTATCCTTTGGTTACCTCAATCGTTTCTCTTTTTAAGGTTGGTGCAAAAATAAATTCTGCCCCCGCCTCAATCGCCATTTCGGCTGACTGGGAGTCGAGCACAGTGCCAGCTCCAATTACAGCCTTTTCCCCAAATGTGTCTTTTACCTCCCGAATAGCACCCAATGCGTCCTCAGAATCAATTGTAATTTCAATGCCGGTAATGCCCCCTGCTATAAGAGAGGATACGACCTGAAGGACTTTTTCCCGACTGACTTTCCGGACAACTGCAACAACACCTGATTCCAATAGATAAGCCAGGTTGTTAGAATTCATAGAATTCCTCCGTTTCATATTTACGTTATTAATAGATTCTGATGGTGCCTCCAGAATCAACCCATTTATATGACTGAATAATAGTTTGCAAGATGATCGAAAATGTTGTTATCCATAGAAGTATGCTACTGGGAGGATAAAATAGAGTTATTCATTGGTAGAATTTTGTGTTTTACATCTTGTAGAAGGGTTCCGATATTTTCAATAGGAATGGATATTTGGACCCTTCTTTTAACTAGACTTAAAGATTCCTTCCTATACCGACACCTGGAGAAGTACCTAAAGGAATGAGAGTGCCAGAATTTAATATCATAGACTGTGAGACTATAAATTACTGATTCTTTTATATTTTTGCAGACTCAGCATTCATTTTGGGTATGCCCAGCCCTTTTGCACCAAGTTTGGATGTTATAGCATCTGGGTAATAGCGCTCGATCATTTGGATTCCCAGCGCTGCACGGCGAACACGCTCTTTCACTAATGAAATGTTAGTACTTTCCCATTGCTTTCCAGAAGGATAGACATCAGGATGATTACGCAGACCAAATTTGATATACACTGGTGCCAATACACGAATGATTTCTGGAATTTCATAATAGCGAAGGAAACCTCCGAAATTATCAGGTACCTCAACATAGATATCAATCGGAATATCAATGGTCTGACGAATAGAAGCTAGTTTATGAAGCGTAAGCGCAGTTGGCACATTATATGTTCCTGCCCCAAGGTCCTGAATTAATTTAACTGAAACTGGGTTGGCGGCGCCCATTTGCACTGACACTTTTACAACAAAATCCTCTGGTAGTTGACCGGATTTTTTCATTTCCTTTGTCAGCAGCAATAGACCTTCATCTGCAATTAATGCACTTCTGAGTCCAAGTTTGGCTCCTCTTTTTAAATCTTCCATTGCATAGACAAGCTGATCCGCCCCTTCATGACGCAAACCTATGGATTTCCCGGCACTCGTGAATGGTTGTGCGCTAATATCCCATGTGCCCCTCGGGCCTACAAAAAGGCTAAGCTCCATTCCTCTTTCAGCAGTCATTCGGCACATTTCCTTTATTTCCTCATCCGTTTGCAACATGATACCGCTGCCTTGTGAAACGCGGTGAATCGTTAGCCCATAATGGTCGATTTCCTTTAACGTTTCTTCTAACGCAACAGGACCTTCCACACTGGGCAGTTCAATTCGGTATTGAGCCCCGTCGGGAAATCTCTTATTGGATGTAGGGAGTTCTGTTAAATCTGTGGATGGATAACCTAGTTTTTCTAATAACTCTCTGGATTCATTCATCTGAAATTCCCTCGTTTCCATTTTTAATATTTTACGTTAGGGGATGAATCGTAGGGGGGGTCTATAATCAGAATCCCCCTTTTGTTCGTTTAGATTACCCCTTAATAAATACAGTTTTGATGGAGGTATAAAATTCTTTCGCCGCTTCTCCTTGTTCACGTGAACCGGTGCTAGATGCCTTCATACCTCCAAATGGCGCATGAAGTTCTACACCAGCACTTTCAGCATTAATTCGGACAAGGCCAGCTTCGATTTCATCGATAAACTCAAGCAATGAGCCAATATTCGTGGTAAAAATTGACGCACTTAATCCGTACTTTGTCTCGTTTGCAAGATCAATCGCCTCTTCTAAATTAGCTACTTTAAACAGAGCGATGACCGGACCGAAAATTTCCTCCTGTGCTATACTCATTTCCGGTGTTACATGTTCAAAAATCGTTGGTGAGACATAATATCCCTTGGCATGTTCACCATTTGTCAATGGTTCTCCTCCGTAAATCAAGGAAGCACCCTCTTCTTTTCCCTGTTCAATATACTTGATTACAGTTCGGAACTGACTTTCACTTGCACATGGCCCCATCCAGATTCCTTCTTTTAATCCGGATCCAACCGTTATTTTTTCTGTCTCTTGAATCAACTTTTCTTTAAATGCTTCGTAAACCTCCGATTCAACAATGACACGGCTTGACGCCGTACATTTTTGGCCAGTAGAGCGAAAGGCACCGCTAATAACAGCCTCTACGGCACTGTCTAAATTGGCATCCTTTGTAACAATGACAGGATTCTTTCCTCCCATCTCCAGCTGAAACTTGATCCCTCTCGCTGCTGCAGATTTGGCGACATTTTCACCTACAGTTTCAGAACCAGTAAAGGTAATAGCATTTAATAGCGGATGATCAATTAGTTTCTGGCCAATGACAGAACCTGAACCAGTAATAAAATTTATTACTCCTTCAGGAAGTCCTGCTTTAGCAAAGCAGTCGACTACTTTTGCGGCAGTTACTGCTGCTTCTGTAGCTGATTTAAATACAACGGTGTTTCCATACACAAGAGCGGGTGCTATTTTCCAAATTGGTATAGCCACTGGAAAATTCCAAGGTGTTATTACGCCAACCACTCCAAGAGGGGTACGCTTGGTGAACATAAGCGCATCCTTATCAGATGATGGAATAACATCGCCGTCCTTCCGCATTCCTTCCCCAGCATAATAGCGAAGAATCGCAACGCCACGAGCCGTTTCACCTTTTGCCTCAGGAAGAGTTTTACCCATTTCTCTTGTCATCGTTTCAGCAATATCCTCTAGGTTTTCTTCTAGAATATTTGCGACTTTGTATAGAATTTGCCCCCTTGCTGCCTGCCCTAGCTTCCTCCATCCCTTTTTCGCATGATGTGCAGACTTCACAGCATTATCAAGGTCCTCAACCGTGGAACTTTGAACATATCCGACAATTTCTTCTTTATCTGCTGGGTTTATACTTTTGATGGTTACCTCTGATGCGGACTCAACCCACTGATTGTTAATAAAGTTTTTGTACGTTATTTCCTTCATTTCTGTTTGCATATAAGCGCACTCCTTTTATAAAATTTTTTCGTAACACTTTGTTTTTGCATTTCTAATTCATGCGGGAACTTCATCGAGCTTGATTTTTGAGTATGGCTTAACTAGGAGAATAGGGAGATTTTGTTTTACATTATAAAACTCAGTTTTCATATTCTAAACTAAAGTTAGTTTATCACACTTGTTTAAATTTTCAAATATCTTTTTGTGCTTAAATTTTTTTCACACTTAGGAATGGATAACTATTCCTCTACTTCCACAAAAATCTACAAATCTAGACAAGACTATAGTATAATAATTGATTAGAATAGTAGATTTGTGAGGAGGTACAAACGTTGGGTAATAAGAAAATATATATGTCCGTGACTACGGCTGCATTCATTGCCACTGCATTATATGGTGCGGGTGAAACTGCAGCAGCAAGTACATACAAGGTTCAGAGTGGTGATTCACTGTGGAAGATTGCGCAAAAGCATAATATTACTGTTACACAATTAAAGTCCTTTAACAATTTAACAAGCGATATGATATTCCCGAACCAAGTTCTTCTGACAGAAGGAAATTCCACCAACAATTCAACAAACAACAGCACGCAACCTACGCATGTCAAAGAAAATCAAAATACGAGTCCATCAAAGGCATCTACATACACGGTAAAATCTGGTGATACACTAAGTGGCATTGCAATAAAGCATAAGATTTCACTTAATGATCTAATGAAGTGGAACAACTTGAATTCTACTCTAATTTTTCCAGGAAATGTGTTTGTTGTAAGTACAACTGAGAAACCAAATAGCTCTACTCCTGAGAAAACAGAGCAACCTAATAACGCTACTCCCGAGAAAACAGAGAAGCCTCCGGTAGAACAGGTTCTATCTGCTACTATTTATACAGTTAAGTCAGGTGACACCTTGTCAAGAATTGCACTTGAATATAAAGTGACTGTGGCAAACCTTAAGACATGGAACAGCTTGAAATCAGATATGATTTATATTGGGCAAAAGCTAAATATCGGTGATGGAGTCAAAGTAGAAACTCCTAAAGTTGAAACACCGCCACCAACAACTATTAGCTATAATGTTGATCAGTTGATTACAGTGGCTAAGAATCAATTGGGAGCGAGCTACGCCTGGGGTGGGTCTTCACCTAACGGATTTGACTGTAGTGGGTTTATTTATTTCGCTTATAAGGAAGCAGGATTAAATACCAATCGCTATTCAAGCGAAGGCTACCATATGCGCTCCTATTATGTAAATACACCTACTATCGGCGACTTAGTATTCTTCCAGGGAACCTATAAGCCTGGTATTTCTCATGTTGGGATTTATATTGGCAACAATGAATTCATTCATGCTTCAGATACTGGCGTTATTATTTCGAATGTAAATGATTCTTATTGGAAAAATCATTTTGAAGGATTTAAGAGATTTTATTAATAGATTTCAATATGTGAGGAAGTTAGTTCGAAGGGACTGACTTCCTTTTTATTTATTGACCTAGTGGGACAGAGGGACAGGTCCACTGACCCATTTCCCTCTCTAAGCCCTTTATAATCATTTCTTATTCTGCTAATTCCCAAGCTGGATTCCAAACTACTTCCCACAAATGCCCGTCTGGGTCTTGAAAATATCCAGAGTATCCTCCCCAAAAGGTATCATGTGCTGGTACGGTAATAGTGGCACCAGCCTTCCTTGCCTGTTCCAATACCAGATTGACGTCTTCTTTACTCCCAACATTATGCCCAATCGTAAATTCAGTTGGACTAACCGGTGTCTGGTTTATGCTTGTATCATGAGCGATATCCTTACGTTTCCAAATGGCAAGTTTTAATCCAGATTGTAAATCAAAAAAGGCAACGGCACCATGCTCAAATTCTTGACCTACTATTCCTTCTGTGGGTAGTCCAAGTCCATCCTTGTAAAATTTCAACGACCTTTCCAAGTCATCTACACCCAATGTTATAACTGAAATTCGTGGCTTCATCATAATACCTCCAATTAAATTTACTTAGAACTAACTATTTTGCGCTTGCATCAGTTCATATATTTTACGAGCGGTGTTAACATTTCTTACCGTAACTTGCTTATATATCTTGGTTCCAATGATCTTTGACATTCCACTTTTGGTTACATTTTTCTTATCAACGGACCACAGGATTGCGCCGGGAACATATTTTACCGTGTCAATATTTGTCTTAATGACCAGATTTTCGAGTACAGATTCATCATCAATTTCATCCCATAAAAACATAACATCACTTTTCATGTCTTTGTCATTTTTCCACGTGTCAGGAATAGCGTTAATGATTCCTCTAACATCATCGACACTACGCACTACTACTTTAATTTGTAATCCAAAATCTTTATGTATTGCCTCTTCCAATAAACGTGATAGTTCAGTTTTGGATAGGCCTTCGTATGAAAAAATAATATTACCTGTATTGATGTATGTCACCACATCATTCATCCCGGCTTGTCCAAACGTTTGTTTAAGCATCTTCATGTCAATTTTATTTTTCCCACCCACATTAATTCCCCGAAGAAGAGCAATATAAACCATAACCATCCTCCTTTCGACTTCTTGACTACACTGGTTATACTAACCTACTTGTTAGCATATTAACTTCAACAAAAAAGTACATTAATCCTTCTTGGATCAGTGACGCGTTAGTGGATTGAATTCTCTCTATAAACTAATGTGATTCCGGCTTCTATATTACTTTCTATCAATTTTCTTTATGTCTCTACTCTGACTATCTTTTCAATAGATGTTGTTATGAAAAATAAAAAGCTTGGCATGATAATAATGCATTGAAATGGAGGTGTAAATGATGACAAAACGTGTTAATAAAGGTAGTCAGAACCAGAATTCTCCGAGCAGCGGTGGAAAATTGGAAACAGAATTCGGTCAAGAGATGGCGAGTGGGGATAATAATAAAGGAAAAGAATATAACTCCAAGCGTGGAAGTAAATCTCAGCTAAAAAACCCAAATAATCATTAATTTAAAAAGGAACCGCCTTGGTTCCTTCTTTTATTAGGATGCTATGTAGCTCTTTTTCTATACGGTAATCAGGGTAGAACGTCATTAATTCATTGGAAACTTTAAAGGTTCCCCCCTGCCACCGTTGCGATTTATAAGTACTTCAAAAATTCTTTTATTTTCTCTTCGTCCACTACAAAAAGATTTTGAATATACCTTATGATTTTAAAAATGACCTTTTCATTATAAAGCTATATTGTTTTACCCTTTTTCTTAGCATCTGCATCGAGACCTACTCCGATTGCGATGCCTATACTCATTCCAATCGGTATTCCTAACCCAATATTATCAAAAATAGTCAATCCAAACACGACACCCAAGCTAATTCCTATGGACATGTAAAGTCCAAGATAAAATCCCTCTGTCACGAATTGATGCTTTTTTTGGAGATGAGAAATAATCCCAGTGATTAATTGTTTATGGTGTTTAATTTCAGAATCCCCTATACGGTCTGCGTTGGCTTCAAGCTGGACGGAAGAATCCTTTAATTCAAGCAATTGTTCTTGACATTCCTCACAGCTTGACGATAAGGGACCTAGCTTTTCAATCACTCGTTCACTTTTATCTAAATTAAGTTTTTTCGAAATTTCTTCACTGATGGAACTCCTGAGCTTTCTTAGAATCGCTTTTATATCATCAACATGATTTTCCAACAAAACACCTCCTACCTCAGTAAAGATTATTCTTTGTCATACTGTTACATGTTCACTTAGAACCTTGCCAACTATTCTTTATTTTATTTACGAATCAAGCGTTAAAAAGTTTCAATTTCCAATCAACAACTAAGACGATAAACAATATTCATTAAAAATAAAAAATCCTCATAAATGTTGATATAACAACATTCATGGGGATTATTACTTTCTGTGCTTCCATATTATATTGTGATAACAACCTTCCCCTGCGAATGTCCCTCTGCAAAATATCTAAAGGCTTCTGGAACCTCAGGTAAGGAATAGCGTCTATCAATTACTGGTGTTACTTTTCCTTCTTCAATAAGCTCTTTCATTACCACTAAATCCTTTTGGTTCGCCCTTTGCAAAAACGTACTAAATTTCTTTTTTCCAGTCATGGAAAACCAAGATCTTTGTAGCATCGTCTGATACATTTGACTAATTTCGCCACCAACATGAATGAATACACCATTTTCTTTTAGCTTACTTTTATAGGTAGATATAGATTGACCGCCATTCACGCCAAGGATCAAATCATAAGTCTGATCATGGTTGGCAAAATCTTCTTTTTTATAATCAATCACATGGTCGGCACCAATAGACTTTGCGATATCTACGTTTCTAGTACTTACTACAGCTGTTACCTCGCCACCTAATGCCTTCGCAATTTGAACGGCAAATGTTCCCACACCGCCTGAAGCACCATAGATTAATACGTTCTGTCCTGCCCTTACCATCCCTTTGTCCCTTATGGCTTGTAAAGCGGTGGTAGCCGCCATGGGCACGGCCGCTGCTTCTGCAAATGATAGATTATTAGGTTTTAAAGCCAATGTCTTTTCATCGACAACATCATATTCCGCAAAAGCGCCAAAGCCACTGCTCGATAGGTCTCCATATACCTCATCTCCCACCTGGAATTGGGTAACATTCTCACCTATCGCTTCCACTATTCCAGCCATATCACCACCAGGAATCGAGTATTTCGGTTTCATAAGCCCAAACGCTAGCCGGGCTAACCTTGGTTTCCCTGTTAATAAAACCAGATTGCCAAAATTAAGCGATGAAGCTTTAACCCTTACTAGCACTTGATTTTCCTTAGGTGTGGGTGTAGCGACCTCACGTAGTTTAAGTGTATCTGGTGATCCATATCTTTCAGAGATAATTGCTCTCATCTCCGTCCTCCTTTTACCCCTTTTTTAATGATTGTAATCGGAAAATGTAAATGCGGCATTGACTTAAGTTAAGATGGAAGGTTATTTATTGAATTCGTTTTTTGATTCTACTTAATGACTCTGGTGTCATACCAAGGTAGCTTGCCAATTGATGTTGAGGCACACGTTTGAGGAGTTCTGGTCGATTTTTGATGATTGTTTTATAGCGTTCTTCTGGAGAAGAACGAATAAATGTTGCAAATTCATGTTGAGATTGGACAAGGTAGTTTTCCATCATGCGGCGTGTCATGGTTTCAAGCTCCGTATATTGACTATACATTTCTTGTTCGGACTTAAAGTCACCAACAACCAATACACAGTCTTCTATGCATGTTAATGAGTAAACGGATGATTGATCTGGTTCTTCCATATTAAATAACAGAATAAATTGATCTTCCGTATAAAAATTGGAAGTAACCTCTTTTCCATCTTCATCAATTTGGTATTGTCTGACACACCCATTCAATACAAAGTAACAATTCTTAGTTGGAGTATCCCCCTGTTTGATGAGATAGGTCCCCTTTTCAAACTTTTCTATTAGTATAGCGTCGATAATGGCCTGTTGTTCAGCTTCATTTAGCGATGTATATTTAGCCATGTAATTCATGAGGATATCTTTCATGGCAAGCCTCCTCTAATAAGATTTGATTCTTCAAGTCAATCTTACCGTCTCTATACATTCTTGAACATACCATTTGTAATATATATACAAAAAACAAAGATTTATATCCTTATTAAGGTCTTACAAAAATAGTGGTAGTGACGTTAAGCCCAACTTAGTGAGTTTTTGCTCAAAAAAATAAACCGACTCACACGAGAGCCGGTTTATCTAGAACGAGGTACTTAGTTCAGTGTTCCTCGTTTTATTATTTAGGATTCTTCATAGCTAATTTCCATTTGGACCTTACCTGATTTATGTCTGAAATAAGCATATAAAGCGCCAATGATTAATAATACGATATTTCCAATTACTAATGTGGTCGTTAGACCTTGCATTAATAAGTACACTTGAAAGCCTGCAGTGACCGTTGCCAAAATACTGACAAACCAAAGTGCCGTATTGGAGATGCGAAATTTAGATTTATTCCATAAGTCTGGTACAACCTTTGGTAATCGAACCGTAGCTAAAGAAAGAACAAGAAGTAAAACATTATTTAAAATAAGAGCAAAGTTTGCAATTCCACTAATATCCCATCCTGTTATAACTGGAATTAAACTTAATACAAAGAAAATCGTCAATAATACGTGTGGCGTTTTGAACTTTTCATTAATAGCACCTAATTGTTTCGGCAACCACCCATCGATACTCGCCTGTAAAACTGGCTTTGTAACCCAACCAAATGTGGCATTTAATGTGGTAGCTAAAGCAAACATCGCACCACCGACAATAAAGAATACATACAATGGATATGGTAAAATTTCTAAAGCTACAACTGTCAATGGTTGATTAGCTACATCACCAATCGGAAGGACTCCAGCAGCAACTGTAGCCATTAAAGCATAAACTAACGCAACAGCTAGTGTGGAAACAATTAAGACAAACGGGATATCCTTTGTTGGATTTTTTGCCTCTGCCCCAAAGTTCATAATAACCGAGGCGCCCCCTGTTGCAAAAGTTAATAAAGCAGCTGCTGAGAAGATTGCCATCGTTCCACTTGGCATAAAGTCAGCACCTGAGAAATAGCCTGGTTGAATCTGTGGCATTCCATAAACGATAAAGGCAGTAAGTGCTAATGCCATCGTAATAACCATGATATTTTGGACGAGTGCAGCTTCCTTCACACCAAATAAATTAATCACGTAAAAAATTGTGAGGACAAGCACCGCTATTAGTGTAGAATTGAGACCCGGTACGAGCGCTAAGAAATAATCAGCAAACGATAAGGCGTACATCGCAATGGAAATATTCGATACGATATAGATAATTGTCCAAAATCCAGCGAAGCGCTCCCCTACAAGAAGAGCCGCCTGTGTATAAAATCCACCTCTAAGTCGGACTGTTCCACTTATTAAAATTTGTGTTAAGGCTATGATAATGACAAAAACAGCAGCTACCATAAATGCTATGTTTACTGATTTTCCGGTCATGGCAATCGCTACACCTGTAAGGGCAAATATACCGGCTCCAATAATTTGCCCTACTGCAATACCCATTAGGTCCCCTCTACCTAGAACACGTTTTAAGTCCTTTGTTGAACTCTGATTCTCTACCACCGGAGCCTCTACTATAGGTTGTTTTTCTCCCATCTACTTTTCCCCCTTTTACGACAATTTGGCTATCAGTCTATTGCTTTTATATAGGACTTTTCTTCAACATCTTGGAATTGTGCTGCAATTCTTTCTAGTGCTTCCTTTATAAGTGGTCTAGGTGATGGGATACAGATCCTTTGATAACCAGTTCCCTCTTCACCAAACATTTCCCCATCTTCTAATATGACATTTGCTTGATTATAGATTCGGTCATGAACCTCTTTCGATGTGAGGCCATATCCTCTGAAATCTAGCCACATCACGTACGTACCTTCAGGAATTCGAACCTTTACAGTAGGCATTTCTTTTGCTAGGAAATCCTTTACGAATTCTAACTGATTATCAAGATACTCCTTTAACTGGTCTAGCCAATCTTCTCCTTCATTATAGGCAGCGATTAGAGCAGAAATCGTAAATGGTGAAGGCAATTGCATCCCCATTTGCTCACTAAAGGTTTTTCTCACTTCCGGATTTGTAATCACTACATTCGTACAGTGCAGCCCTGCCACATTAAAGGTCTTATTGATAGCTGTACATGTAATGATATGGTCTGTACTGCTAGCCACCTTAGCAATCGGCGTAAAGGTTTGATTTTTTCGAATTAAATCCCCATGGATTTCATCAGCAACGATGATTACGTTGTTTTCCGCACATATATCTGAAAGTCTCTTTAAATCTTCGTTGGTAAAAATTCTTCCGACTGGATTATGCGGATTGCAAAGAATAAACATCGTTGTATTTTCTTCTTTTGCCTTCCTTTCAAAATCTTCAAAGTCGATAGAGTAATAGCCTTCGTCATCACAATTCAACATATTGTTGCGAATGACTCTACCATTATTTACAACCACGTTTGTAAACGGTGGATAAACAGGACGTTGAATGATAATCCCATCACCAGGTTTAGTTAAGGCACGGACCGCTATATTCAAGGCGTGAACAGTACCAGGGCTATAAACAATTTCCTCTTTCTCAATATCCCAATCATGTCTTCTCTTAAACCAATTTTGAATCGTTTCATAGTACTCATTTGGAAAAATAGAATAACCGAAAATCCGTTGATCGACTGTTCTGTGAAGTGCATTTAACATAGGTTGTGGAATGGGCAAATCCATGTCCGCTGTAAATAGTGGGATGGTCTCATTATCATATCTTTCGGTAAGTCCAGCCGCCTTAATAAATTCCCCGCCATCCCACTTTAAGGAGTACGTATTTCTGCGATCGACAATACTATCAAAATCGTATTTCATCATGTTTCTCCTCTCTTAAAAAATAATTAAGCGTTTTCATAAACAGTTTAGCAACTAAACTATTATTTTGTCAATAATATTCTGAATGTTTTTTATTGTCTTTTTTTATAAATCTTACAATTTTTTACTTCTCTTCATTTATCAGCATTTTTATATGGTAAAATAGAAAAAACAGGAAAAAAAGGGAGGTGAAGAAGGAATGGATAGAGAGAAAATATTTTATGATCTGATGGAAGCCGCTTATGAAATATCACGTGTCATTCATTCCTATGAAAGTATCCCGAGAACTTATGGAACTGATGATGAACTCTTTATGGTTGAAGCACATAATCTAAATTTCATTGGCGATATAGGACAAACCACAACAACTGAAATTGCCCAATTAACCAATCGTACAAAAGGTGCTGTTTCACAAATGGTTGATAAGCTAGTGAAAAAGGGATTGGTTGTAAAATATCAAAATCCGGATAACAAAAGAGAGCTTATTATCGAATTAACTCCAAAAGGAAAAGTCGTGTATGACTTTCATAAAGAACTGGATAAAAGAGAATATGCAAAACATCTCAAAAACCTAGAACAATTTTCAACTGAAGATTTCCAAAAATATATTATGATATCAAAAATCATAGCTGATCAAACCGAAAAATAGCTTTGTAACAGATTCCTCACGAATGATTAAAATCATTCGTGAGTCAATGTAATAGAGATAGTTAAAGATACACGACCCACGCTTGTTGGTCTTCTTATTGCAACTTATTGAGTGGTAACGGTTGTTATATCAACAAGTTCTTCTATACTTGGGATGTCTGCTGCATTTGTACCATACCGTACATATTCTAGAACACCATTTGAATTAATGATAAAAGTCGCTGGTAACTGTAATTCGTTTTGTTTTCCGTTATTTTCCAATTTTGTTATTCCCAAATCATTTGCGATATTTATTTTCTTAAGTACTTCTTCTGAAACAAGATCTTCCTGAGTCTTGCCGGGATGAACATGATAAAGTTTAAAAATTTCATGTTCAGGGTCGCCGACAAGAGTTAACGGCATTTCATCATCGCCAATCTGTTCTTTTAATAGATCTGCTTCAGTTTGCAAGACAACGAGAACCTGTGCATTGTTTTCTTTTATCTTTTCATAACCAGCTGCTAATGTGCGAATATCTAATTGACATAGCGGGCAACCATAATATCTTAAAAATACAAGAATAGTAGTTTTATCACCTAGGATATCGTTAAGATTAGATTTAACCCACGGCGTTTCAATTAAAAAGTTGGGTGCTTGCATACCTTTTTGAAGTTGTGACATTATTCTTCCTCCTACCTTTTTTATTAAATGTAGATTCTCTTACTACATATTTGCCGATATTTGTTGTTCCTGGGAGAAATGTTCTCGTTTTTGATAAAGTGAACGTAAGCCTGATGAGAACCCAAGCATAATGACGACTAGGATGACAAATAGACCTCCGGTTGTCAGCATATTTAGTTTAGGTGGGATGACTTCACTGATTGCTCCATATAAAAAATTACCTAATGCCATAGCGCCTGATGCAAAAATAAAGTTAACACTTGCGACCCTACCTCGAAATTCATCATTGGCAAATCGTAAAACAAATGCGAGATTAATGGCCATAAAGACCGCTTGTGTGCCACCAACTGCAAGTCCTATGAAGAATGCCATAAAGACTGATTGGGTTAACCCTAAGAAGAACAGAGTGAGCCCACTTGCGATTGCCATGACAATATAAAGAATTCCTTGACCTCGCATCGTCGAAATAGCAGCTGTACTTAAGTTACCAATAATTGCACCTAGACCGATAAACATCGTTAATGTTCCATAGACTCCACTATTTCCACCTATTTCTGTAGAAATAAATTCAGGTAAAAGAGAGGTATATGCCATTGTCAGGATACAATGGAAAAATACCATCATAATCATTAATTCTAATAATGGAGTTCTCCTAATATAAACGAATCCTTCGATTACAGGTTTAAACACATTTTTGATATTTAACCGATCAGTACGATTACTAGATTGTGAGAAGTGGACCCATAACGATTGAATACCAGCGGATAAATAAAGAAAAAAGCATAATCCAAATACAGCATAGGGTCCAAATAAGACGAGAATCGGACTTGCAATAGCTGAGCCTAAAAAACCGGCCCCATGTGAGATTGTTCCTTGTAAGGCAGTCCCATTAAATAAAATTTCTTTAGGAATTAAACTTGGCATCATCGCATTAGTACACGTCATTTGGATATTGAAACAAATGCCTAATAAAAACGCACATGCAATTATGACCCAAGGTGTGACCAAGCCTACTATACTTAAGATGGTCAAGGTCCCCAGATTTGTTGCGTTTACAAAAATGGCAAACGATAATAATTTTCGACGATGAATCCGGTCGACCAATACACCAATAATCGGTCCAAATAATACACCGGGAATCATTGTAGCAAACATTGCAATTCCTACTAATGCTGTTGATTTGGTAATCGAGAAAATAAGCCAGCTTGCCGCTATAGTAAAGGCAAATTGTCCTGAATTCGCTAAGGCAGAACTAAACCATAGTAGACGATAATCACGATACCCAAGTGAAGCTAATGTCTTTGGAATTTTCACCCTTTTGGCCCCCATTAACGTTAATCCTTACAGATAGCCTTCATCCTTATATAGGCCAATGGCTCTTTGGAGCTATTTCTGTATAGTTCGTTCTTTGTAATCGAACAATCCTTCCTAGACGAGCTATCAGACTTCATCATATGCATTTAAAGCATTCACACTATGAGCAAGCGCAGAACCTGCTTTTAATGCAGTTGCAACAAAGATGGATTCTGCCATTTCCTCACGTGAAATTCCTAATTGTTTCCCCTTTTTGGCATGGGCATCGATGCAATAGGCGCAACCCGTCACATGAGCCACAGCAATCGCAATTAGTTCCTTCTCTTTTCGAGATAAAAGGCCAGCCTTACTTGCTTGGGCATCAAATTTTGCAAAAGCTGCAACAGCATCCGGATGTAGTTCTTTTAATTCATGACGTTTCTCCGTATTCGAACGTGCGTATAGGTCTTCTTCTGTAGATTGATCAAAAGAACTAAGTGCAATGAATCCATGAGCAAATGCGGAACCTGCTTTTAATGCAGTAGCCACCATAACGGCCTCGATTATTTCTTCTTTCGAAACCTCTAGTTTTTTTGCCGCCGTTACATGCCCGTCAATACAATAAGGGCAACCTGTGACATGTGCAACAGCGATGGCGATTAATTCCTTCGTTTTCTTTGGTAGAAGTCCTTCTCCTAAGGCTAACCTGTCAAAATTTAAAAAAGCTCTAAAAGTTTCTGGCGTAAGTTTGCCTAATTCTGCTAATCTACGAATATTTGATCTTTGATATAAACCTTGTTCTCCCATTGAAAATCCTCCTTATAGTAATCCGTTTTATATTATTTATTGCCTAATTCTTTCATAACTTCCTGTAAGCTTTTTTGTTCAGTATCATAGTTAATTTCCTTCTCACTGTTCAAAAAATCAATTGTATATTGCACAGTAGCTGCGACACCAAGTTTTAATACATCTTCATCAATATCAAAATGTGGGTTATGATGCTCTGCCCCTGTCCCCTTCTCCTCGTTTTGAATGCCGACAAAGGCGAAAACCCCTGGGAAATATTTTTGGAAGAAACTAAAGGACTCAGAAGCCATCCATGCCGGATATTGATAAAGTGCCTCTTCACCGATCGATTTCTTAACGGCTTCATGTGCAATCTCTGCACACTCCTCTTGATTGTATACAAACAGACCCATAGCTTGGTTTTTCCCTACATATTCATACTCACATTCATGTAAAGCACATGTTTTTTCTAGTAGTCTTTTAAATTCCTTTTCGGCTCTTACTCCTTGATCATAATGCAAATATCTGAAACTACCAGAAAATTGAATGGTTTCTGGAATAATATTTCCAACAGTACCTGCTTTTATTGTGCCAATTGATAATGTAATCGGTTTAAAAGGATCTAACGAATCTATTCTCATTTGTTTGATATTGTTATAGAAATCCACAAAACAATCTAATGGCGAATTCACGAGGTCAGGACGCGAACCATGCCCTCCAGTCCCTTTAATGATGACATTAATCGGCATAGCACTTGCCATTCTTGGACCAGGGTCTACTGAGATTTTTCCAGAAGGGATATCTGATTTCAGGTGGATTCCCCATACACCATCTGCCCCGATTTCAATCAATCGTTCCATTAAGTTGAAGATACCACCACCCATTTCTTCCCCTTGCTCAAAGGCAAGGATCACTTTCCCTTTTAGTTTATCTTTGTTTTCAGATAAAATTTTTGCTGCTCCCAATAACATGGCAGTATGTCCGTCATGTCCGCATGTATGTGCGGCATTCGAAGTTGTAGAAACGACATTCTTCTTTTGATTTAAATTCGTTTCTTCTTCTTTCATTGGTAGTGCATCCAAATCAGCACGTAATACAATTGATTTTCCCTCTTGCTCACCATCGATATATCCGATAATTCCACCATTCTGCACAATCTCATATTTGATATTCATCTTTTCTAATTCATCTGTTACAACGTTCATTGTCCGGACTTCTTGTAATCCAATTTCAGGGTGTAGATGAAGATCTCTGCGCAGACCAATGACATAATCTTCTAATTGGACCGCCGATTGATAGGAATTGACCTCATGATTAAACGTTTCAGTCGTTTTCATTCAAAAGCACTCTCCTTATCGTATAATTATTAAGATATTAATAGGAAAAGGCTGGATCGTGACAAGCAACCCAATGACCTTTACTTATTTCACGAAATGCTGGCTCTTCTTGTTTACACCGCTCTGTTGCTGCAGGGCAGCGTGTATGGAACCTGCATCCAGAAGGTGGATTGGCTGGTGAAGGAATTTCACCTTGGATTGCTGACAATTCCCTGCGCTCTGAAGGATTGGCTACTGGTATGGATTCTAGTAATCCTTTCGTATAGTGATGGGATGGTCGTTTAAACAGTTCTTCACTTGAAGCAATTTCTACGACTTTCCCTAAATACATGACACCAATGCGATCTGAAATGTAACGGACAACATTAAGACCATGAGCAATGAATAAATAAGTTAAACCAAGATTTCTTTGTAAGTCTTGCATTAAATTAACAATCTGTGCTTGAACAGACACGTCTAATGCGGATACGGCTTCATCCGCTAACACAAATTTTGGATTGAGTGCAATCGCCCTTGCAATTGCTATTCTTTGACGTTGACCACCTGAAAACTCATGTGGATACCGTTCAATCGCATTTGCATTAAGTCCAACAACTTGTAAGAGCTCTTCTACCCTTTGTCTTTTTTCTTGTTTACTTAATGCTTCATGGACGGTTAGAGGCTCTCCAATGATATCTCCAATTTTCCAACGTGGATTCACAGAACCATATGGGTCTTGGTAAATCATTTGCATATGTCTTCTTGTTGCTTGTAGCTCTCTTTTACTTAATTTAGCGAGATCTTTTCCTTCAAATTGGACGTTTCCTGCAGTTGCCTTTTCTAGCTGGAGAAGGACTCGACCAAGTGTAGACTTACCACTACCTGATTCACCGACGAGACCGAATGTTTCACCTTTTTCTATCGTAAAAGAAACATCATCTACAGCACGAACAAATTTAGGTGAACGATTAAGGAAACTAGAACCAATAGGATAATACTTTTTCAGTTCCTTCACTTCAAAGATTGGACTAGAAATCACATCTATTTCCTTCGTACCTTCCTTTTCAGCTACGAATGTCGGTAGTTTCGGTTTTTCCACAGAAGGAATTGTCTGATGTAACCAATCCTCTCGTTCTACTAGTTCTTCTGCAAACCAGCAAGCCGTCCTCCGTCCATTCACATCTATTAATGGAGGATTTTCTTGTTTGCAACGATTTGTAGCAAACGAACAACGCGGATGGAAGCTACAGCCAGTTGGCAAATCAGACAAACTTGGAATTGTACCATCAATTGAAAACAGCTTTTGACTGCGATCGCTATCCAGCTTTGGTATTGATTGAAGCAGGCCACGTGTATATGGATGATGTGGTGTTTCAAATAATTGTGAAATCGTTGCCTCTTCTACAATGCTTCCCGAGTACATGACAATGATTCGATCCGCTACTTCTGCTGCAATTCCCATGTCATGTGTGATGAGCAGAATGGACATCCCAAATTCATCTTTCAGTTCCTGAAGTAATTGTAGGATTTGGGCTTGGATTGTCACATCAAGTGCTGTTGTTGGCTCATCGGCAATAAGTAATTCTGGTCCGCAGGCAAGTGCCATCGCAATCATTGCTCGCTGTAACATACCGCCTGATAATTCATTTGGATATTGCTTTAATCGAAGTTCTGGTTCTGGGATCCCAACTCGATTAAGTAAATAAACCGCATGTTTTATTGCTTTCGCTTTTGTTGTATCCTGATGTGCCAAAATCATTTCAATAATTTGACTTCCAATTGAAAAAACGGGGTCGAATGCAGACATTGGTTCCTGGAATATCATGGCGATCTTCTTTCCCCGAATGGAACGTAGTTTTTTTTGAGAAATTTTTGCTAAATCATCGCCACCAAAGCCGATACTTCCACTAGTTATTAAACCATTCTCGTAATCGATTAATCTCATAATCGTTTTAGATGCAACTGTTTTTCCACTACCTGATTCTCCTACGATACAGACTGTTTCTCCTACTTTAATGTCCATCGTGATTTCTCGAATTGCTGTTAAATATCCATTTTTCGTAGCAAAATCAACCTTTAAATGTTGAACATCTAGCAGTTGTTTCATTCTACTTCCCTCCTACCTATCTAGTCCGATTCGTTTTTGGATCAAAACGATCACGAAGATAATCGCCGATTACGTTAACTGAGAGTACGAATAATGTAATTGCAAGTCCTGGAAATGTAGAGATCCACCACGCAACAGATATGTAGCCTCTTCCTTGTGAAAGGAGCGCACCCCAGTCAGGTATTTCCTTAATGACACCTAAACCTAAGAAACTCAAGCCGGCTCCAATTAAGATGGAAGTCCCTAATCCAATCGTTGCCATGACAAACATGGGTGCCCATGAATTTGGAAGAACATGCCATATAAAGATCCTCAAATTATTTGTTCCAATTGAATGGGATGCTGAAATATAAGGACGTTTCTTAATACTAATCACTTGACCACGCATAATCCGTGCATACCCTGCAATGGCGGCAACCGCAACGGCTAAAACAATATTCATTAGACTAGGCCCCAAAGCAGCAGCAATCGCAATCGCAAGTAAAATGCCAGGTATCGTCATTAAAATGTCAATAAATCGCATGAAAATTGTATCGACAACTCCACCTTGATAACCTGAAATTGAGCCAATTATTCCTCCGATGATTCCACCGACAAGAACGGATGCAAATCCGATTAGTAAGGAATCACGACTACCATAAATGACTAGACTTAATACATCTCTTCCAAAATAGTCTGTACCAAACCAATGAGCGGAACTTGGAGGACTTAAAATCTGACTTGGGTTCATTTGTGTTGGTGAATACGGAGCTAGCCACTGTGGGAAAAGTGCAAATAAAATAATGAAAAATATAACGATACCAGACAAAGCTACGAAAAAGTTAGTAACAGAGAAGCGCGTCTTCAGTTTTAAGCTTTTGACTTCAGGTAGCTCCATCGCTTGCTTCGTTTCCATCGCTTCTTTCATTTTGTTCCCCCTCTTTAATTAGATTGCATGGATTTCTAGATATGCACAATACAATCATCGTGCATATCTAGAATTGAAATCATACTAATTGGTTAAGATGAACGCCGAACCCGAGGGTCAATAACTGAATATGATAAGTCTACTAATAAATTCACCGTTACATATACAATGGCGGAAATGAACACAGCTCCTTGAATAACCGGTAAGTCTTTTGCCAAAATGGCATCAGCTATTACTCTACCTAGCCCTTGTCTAGAAAAGACAGTCTCAATAACGACCGTACCTGCCATCAGTTCTCCAATATTAATACCGATGATGGTGATTGCTGGAAT
The DNA here is from genome assembly GCF_036962685.1 of Bacillus sp. JJ1566. Lineage (NCBI taxonomy): Bacteria > Bacillati > Bacillota > Bacilli > Caryophanales > Bacillaceae > Bacillus > Bacillus sp. JJ1566. The sequence goes on from NZ_JBALOP010000029.1 coordinate 59,918, forward strand.
TAATGCATTTCGCAGTGCATGGCGATACATGACAATTCTTTCTGATAATCCCTTTGCTCGGAGTGTGACAATAAATTGTTCATTTATGACTTCAACCATACTACTACGTACCATTCGGATGATAAGACCTGCGCCAATAAAACCAAGTGATAGTGACGGAAGGATGAGTGTCATAAATCCATCTGAGCCCATTGCTGGGAACCAGCCTAGTTGTAGGGAGAAAATCATGATAAGTAGGATCCCAGACCAGAATGTTGGCATCGAAATTCCAAATAGTGCTACTAATCTTGCTAAAATATCAATCCAGCGATTTTGGTAAATAGCGGATAATACTCCTAGCGATACCCCAATTACGACAGAAAAAATGGCACTCATTAGTGTTAAAAACAAGGTAGCTGGTAGATGCGCGATTATTTTTGGTAGTACAGGCTCGCTATTCGCAAAAGATGTGCCAAAATCACCAACTAGCATTCCAGATATATAATTCCAAAACTGCATATATAGTGGTTGATCGAGTCCTAACTGTACCCGAAGAGCTTCAATCATTTCCGGTGTGGCAGTATTTGGATCTATCATCGACATAACAGGATCACCAGGTAATAGGTTCATGATGGTAAATACGAGAACCAATGATCCGAATATCGCTATCAGGGAAGTCGCAATCCTTGAGATAATCATCCTATTCAATAGTTACCAACTCCTTTTAGCAGCATTTACGAAATTGATTGCAAGATTATTTTGAGATAGATACATCATTAAATAATGGGTAACCTAAACGGTCAAACTTAATTCCATCTACACTTTTATGTGCGGCAACTGTATATGGGAATACATAGATTGGAATCGATACAACACTTTCCATAATTCGTTGCTGTGCTTGTTTGTACAACTCTTCACGTTTCTCTTGATCCTGCTCAATTCCACCTTTTTCAAGCAAACTGTCAAGTTCTTCATCTTCCGACTTTCCTGGAAGAAAGATTTGGTTTGGTATTGGAGAGTGATAGAATTGGTATAACCCATGTGAGTCAGAGTTTACAGCACTGTTTCCATATACATCATAGTTAAGATTTGTAATAGCCGTCGTGATGTCTTGTGTAATTTCAATATTGACTTCTATCCCAATTTCCTTAAGCTGCTGTTGAACCATGATTGCAATGTCATTACGTTTTTCCCTGTTTGGAGATGCATCAAGATATTGGATTGCTAGTTTTTTACCATCTTTTATACGAACACCGTCTGCACCCATTTTATATCCAAGTTCATCTAATAATTGGTTGGCTTGATCTAAATCACGACTAAAACTTCCTTCCAACGATTCATCATAGCCTAACATCCCTGGAGCTAGTGGTGACCATGCACGGGTGTAAGTACCAAAATAGAGCGTTTGAACAATCGCATCAATATCGAGTGCGGATTTAATCGCTTCACGAGCTCTTACATCACTCCATGGTTCTCTTGTTTGATTAAAGAACAATGTGTACGGTAATCCCTTTGTATCAATTTGAAGTAATTCTACATTTGGATCGTTTTGCATGCTGAGGACATTTTGCGGAGGAACTGTTTCCCCAGCTAACACTTGAGCACTTTGAACACTTCCTATTCTTGTTGCTTCTTCAGGAATAATCTTGAAGGTAATTTTATCAACATGAACTGGTCCTTGATTTTCAACAATTCCAGCAGGACCCCAGTTGTAATCTGGATTTCTCTCTACGACAAGTTCAGAGTTTTCTACCCATTTTACAAACTTAAATGGGCCAGTTCCAACAGGAGACATTCCAAATTGCTTACCAGCAGCCTCTGCCGCAGTTGGTGATGCCATACCGATAAATCCTTGACTTAGAAAGCTTAAAAAGGCAGCGTTTGGATTTTTTAAATTAATTTTTACCGTGAATTCATCAATTACCTCTGATGATTCATAATCAACTAGAAGATATCGTGCATATCCTGGCTGAATATCCGGACCAACCATTCGATCAAAGTTATATTTAACTGCTTCCGCATTAAATGGTGTTCCATCGTGGAATTTTACATCTTCTCGGAGTTTAAATTCATAGCTTTTTCCATCTTCAGAGATCGTCCATTTCGTTGCGAGCCATGGGCTGATTGTGTTATCCTCATTCTGAACTACTAAACTATCAAACATTGTTCTAAATGCACGGACACTAACAGCATATCCAGCTTGGTGTGGATCTAAATTATCTGGATTTGTGGCCAAAGCAAATGTAAATTCACCGCCTTTAGTTGGTTCATTCTGAGTATCATCGTTTGTATTTTTGGAATTTGAAGATGTTTCTTTTGTACCACCACCTGAACAACCTGCTAAAATAACTACGATCGCTGTGATAATCGCTATCCATTTTATCGATTTGATATACTTCAATTTACTTTCCTCCTTATCAAATTAAAAATGTATAATCTACTAGTTTGATAGATTGCTAATTTTTTAATGTAAGTCTTCAAATTCTCTCGCAATTCGTTCCAATGCTTCCTTTATCATTGGTCGAGGAGATGGGATACATATTCGTTGGTAGTGCAAGCCTTCTTCACCAAACATTTTTCCATCTTCTAATAGGACGTTCGCGCGATTATAAATACGATCGTGAACTTCTTCTGGAGAAATACCATACCCGCTGAAATCCATCCACATGACATATGTTCCTTCAGGAATTCTAACCTTTACTTTTGGCATTCTTTCAGCTAGAAACTGTTTTGAATATTCTAATGTTCCGTCAATATATTCTTTCAATTGTTCTAACCACTCCTCTCCATCATTGTAGACAGAGATTAACGCAGCCATCGTGAAAGGAGATGCCAATTGAAAGCCTAATGTGTCACTAAATGTTTTTCGATGGTCAGGATTAGGGATGATAATATTGGTACAATGAAGCCCAGCAACATTAAATGTTTTATTAATAGCTGTACAAGTAATAATATGATCATCACTAGTGGATGCCTTGGCGATTGGTATAAATGTTTGGTCACGTCTTATCAGGTCACCATGAATTTCATCTGCAATGATCAGAACATTATGTTCCGCACAGATTTCTGACAATTTCTTAAGTTCCTCCTGATTAAAAAGTCTTCCAGTCGGATTATGTGGATTACATAAGATAAACATCTTAGCTGATTCCTCTTTTGCTTTTGCCTCGAAGTCTTCAAAATCGATGGAATAATACCCTTCCTCATTGCACTTTAATGCATTATTTAAAACTGTTCTATTATTTCCTTCGATTACCGAAGTAAATGGCGGATAGACAGGGCGTTGGATGATGATTCCATCACCAGGTTCGGTGAATGCTTTAACGGCTATATTTAATGCATGTACTGTGCCAGGACTATAGATGATTTCCTCTTTCTTAATCTCCAAATCATGTCGTCTCTTGAACCAATTCTGAATGGATTCATAATATTCGTCTGAAAAAATCGAATACCCAAAAATTCGATGGTCTACTGTTTTATGTAGTGCTTCTATCAAAGGTTGTGGAACAGGTAGATCCATATCAGCTGTAAATAATGGGATTGTGTCATTATCGTATCTTTCTGTAAAACCCCTTTCTTTCAAAAATTCTCCAGCATCCCATTTCACTGAGAACGTATTTCGTCGGTTTACAATTTCATCGAAATTGTATTTCATTTGTCCTCCTCCTTTTACGAAATTTAAATAAGATTCAAAGAATCCTTATTTGGTTGTCAAAAGCTTGAAAAAATCAGTAGTATGGTGTGAATTGCTTGAAAACGCTATCAAAAGTAAGGTGAATAATAAACCCAGAATAGGTTTTAATTCTTTTATGTGCGATTTTCACAGAGGGATTTACTTTCATTCGTTTGACATGAATTGTGTGTGGACAATGATAAGGTAGGGTAGGAAATATCATTTCTCTTGAATAAACTCGGAAAAAACTCTCTTAATTTTAGTCCTAGAACAAAGATGATCCTGAGAGTTTAACGAAAATAGATTACTATGATAATAATTTATTATTACCACTATATTTTATAAGAAATGACTTGTCAATGTAATTTTCTTTATTTTCTCTATATTTTATATATTCAGATAATATTCGTCGTAATTCTTCAATTTTTTTGGTAAATGAGCAAATTCTTTAATATAGACTATTGTTTAATGTCGATTTTTTGTAGATATCTATATATCGTGGCTTCTGAGCTTTTTAAATTCATGGCTACTTCGGAAACAGCCCCTTTTATTAAGAAAACGCCTCTTTCATTTAGTTTACTAACGATCTCCATTTTTTCATCTGATGACATCCGTCCAGGAGGGATATCTACCTCTGAAAGGGTCTTTAAAATAATCGATGTTGTTAGATCTTCAATGGATGTATGTAAGTCTTCAAATGTATCATCACATTCTCCAGGTTCTTTGCCATTTAATTGTAAGCCGTTTGCACCAACCTGAGGTGAACCATTAATGATATTATCAAGAAGATTCCTCGTTTCAATCATGGATCCAACGTCCATGTTAAAACAAAGCAAACCAATAACCTCCCCATTAAGATCTTTTATAAAGAATGTGGATGATCTCACAATTTTTCCTTCTTGCGTTTTACCAGCATAATTGATTAGAAAGTCCTTACTTGCATATGACTTTTCTTTCAGGATTTTTAACGCCAAATCTGTAATAGAACCTCCGACTTTCCGATTGCTGATATGGTTATTCTTGATGGCAATAATGGAGTTTTCAAGATTTCTGATATCATGTAAAACGACTTCGCAGTGTTGCCCCATTACACTACCTAAAAACTCAACAATTGGGATATAATTCTGAAGTAGTTCTGAGGCACTTTTTTTTACCATTTAATCACCTCCTTTGCAAAGTGGACTATTTACTAGCGGCAATGAAAATAAATCTTTATCATGATAATGGATTATTGCCTCGATAATTAATTATTAATACATGATATACAAGTTGTCAACTGAATATTCTGTATTTTTCGTAAATTAAAAAATAAATATTCTTCCAATACGAAAAAGGTATTATTGTCCTGCGTCGCCAGGACAATATGAATTTCACTTCGTCCCGTTGCAACTCACCCTAAATTCATTCACAAATAATTGTGCCTGCCCCTTTTGCGTTCATCAAGGATGTAAAGTTGATCATTGAGTACTAGTGCCAACTACATGAACAATACCCTATATCACTAGCACTTCTTTAAGTTCTATTGATTCCTTCTGATATAGTATCTAAACTGCACACGGTAGAGCTTTTTACCATTAATATATGTGGCTAGATTGTTACAAGTTTTCAAACATAATTATGAAGGATTTGTGAATCCTTTCACAATTATACCTTTGAGATACCGAATGGAGATATACTGTAATTGAGTTAAAAATATATCTTCCAAGGAAGGTGCAAGGGAATGAAAGGTACAGCATTATTAATCAATAAGGATCAATCTGTTACAGTATTAGAAAACGTTGAACATGATGTGTATGAAGATCTAGTAAGTCTAGGAGATTTTAAAAATAGTCAATGTATCATTAATGACAATGAAATCCACTTTGAACCGTTTGATAATGTCGTTTGGTATGAGGAAACAATTGACTGGGAATACGGTTATTAATATATTGATTCATTAACAATGGCTTGCTGTAAGTAGATTACTGCTTCCACAATCGGGTCATTTAATTGAATAAGGCTACACAAAAGGTCGCTTTCCCTTACATAAGGAAAGCGACCTTTTTAGATTGTTTTTTCTCTATTTTTGAAAATGTTGTTGACTATTCAGTTGAACTGTATTACCTTATCATTAAGTTGAACTATATAGTCGAACTGAATAGAAGGTGAAGAGATGAAACATAAATTATTACCGTTGTCAGAAACCATGCATTATATTTTATTAGCTCTACGTGAGCCACTCCATGGTTATGCCGTCATGCAGAAGATAGAACAGATAAGTAACGGTACTGTTATTTTAGCAGCTGGTACATTATACGGTGCCATTGAAAACTTGAATAAGCATGGCTGGATTGAACCTGTCGGCGAGTCAGGTCGGAGAAAAGTTTATATGATAACTGCAGAAGGAAGAGCCATTTTGAAAATCGAACAAAACAGGTTAAGGCATATTTTATCCCTCTACGAAGGAAGTGAGTCGAATGAAGAAATTTAAGATATTTTTTTATATTGAAAAAGAGGAGCAATGGCTGAACGAGCAATTACAAAAAGGCTATCGTTGCACAAATATTAGTGGATGGGGAATATACACTTTCGAAAAAACAGACAAAAGATATGTGATCCGACTGGATTATCAAGATTATTTATCAAAGAAAAAGTTAGAAGATTACAAAGGAATCTATGAAGACTTCGGATGGATTTATATAAATGGCCCGTGGTTTAGTGTTATTCGATATTGGCAAAAAGAAGCTGATGATCAAAATGAAATCTTCTCGGATCGCCAATCAAGGAGTAATTATTATAAAAGATTAATGGGTTATTCATTTTGGTTGGGGGCGATTATGCTGTCTTTAGCCTTTTCTTTTATGACTGATAAGGATTCAGAATTATATCATGAAGGTCTTTGGAGTATGGAGGGTTCATTATTTTGGAAGGCATTTTTATTTGAAACTCCATTTGTCCTTTTGAAGTTGTCTCCCGTACTTCTGGTTGTTCTTTTTAGTAGCAGTTACTATAAAGCTTATCGAAAGTATGCAATGTTAAAAGAAAAATAATGCGATGTAATTACGAACTATTTTCTATCAAGGTTATAAAAAAGGTCTCTTCATAAACTTGAAGAGACCCTCGAACTTATAATTTATTTAAAATTTCTTTGATAAATGCTGGCTCGTCCTTAGGTGTACGAGACGTGATAATATTTCCGTCAACCACTACCTCTTGGTCTAAAAAGATAGATCCAGCGTTTTTCAAATCATCTCGGATTCCAATATAAGATGTTGCCTGTACCCCTTTTAGGATATCGGCACTAATCATTACTTGTGGGCCATGACAAATACCTGCAATCACTTTACCTTGTTCATTAGCTAGTTTTACAAATTGAACGACTTCATCATTGACACGAAGTGCCTCTGGAGCTCCGCCGCCAGGGATAATCACCGCATCATAATTATCAGCCTTCGCTTCACTTATGGAAAGTTCAGACGTATAAGAAACCGTTCCTTTCTTCCCTTTAAGCTCAGCACCTTTTTCAATTCCTACCACAACAGTTTTGTGACCCGCTTCATTCATTGCATCATAAGGGTTCTTCATTTCTGAATCTTCATAGCCATTCGCAAGTAAAAAGCATACGTTTGCCATCTAAATCCCCTCCTATGTAATTTGAATACAATTTTATAGTAATGGATTCATGGAGTTACTTCAAACAAAACGGTACCACAAATTTCCTTATCACAATCTTTCATTATTTTAGATAATATGACCTCTAAAAACCCATGGTCATTTTTTTATAGGATTAAAATACCTATTCTTACCGTTTAGCACATAAGAAAGGCAGGATTTTATATAAACTATCTTATTTCTCTACTTTTGGTTGATATTAGTGACCAAGGTCAAACAGGTACACTTAATATTGTCATGTGAGTGTCAGGTGTTGCTTTTTTTCAAGCCACCTCTGCCATGCCACACTAGGGACATAGAGAGAGCCGCTACCAAAAAAGCGTTATTCTATGGGGAATAAAAGTGAAGTCAATTTTAAATCTATTTAAGCTTTACTGTAGCAAATTGAATTATAGATGCCACCTTATATCTATAAATTTTTATAATGCTGAATCAGCAAATCTTGAAACGTACGAGCTGCTAAAGATAAATATCGCTTTTCTGACCATGACAAATAATAGGTTCGGTTGCAAACTGGTTCTTGAATGTATAAAGGATGAAATAGATTCTCTCTTTCTAATAAAGTTTCTAACCAAAAGGCCACTCCGAGACCTGAGTTAACTAATTCCTTTATTGTTTTTGACTCATCCACTTCATATACAACATTCGGGGTAAAACCTGCCTTTTCACATAACTCATCAGTAGTTTCCCGGAATGAATGCCCCTTCTTAAAATGGATGAAAGGTTCATTGGCGATTTCACTCAACGTGGTATTCTGTTGATTTGCAAGTCGATGTGAGAGGGGGACTGCGAGTAAAATTTCTTCAGTCTGTATTGGTAAGTTGCGAATCCCTTTTCGTTCAATTGGTTTGCAAGAAATACTGAAATCAATTTCACCATTTTCGAGTAATTGTTCCTTCTTTTCTAACGTGGAGACTTGTGAAATTCTAAAATGGACATCAGGATATGAGCATCGAAATGAGTTTATTACATCAGAAAAATACGGTAAAAAAGTTGTGTCTATAGAAACAGTTCCTCGCTCTAATCCTGCCATATCCACAATTTCCCTTCGTCCCTCTTCCAATGCGTTCAGTGCAACTTCCACTTTATTTAAAAAAACTTTCCCATATTCATTAAGTGAAATCTGTCTCCCTTGGCGATCAAATAATGGTACACCAATATCTTTTTCTAACCTCGCGATGGTCTGGCTAAGAGCAGGTTGCGTAATATACAATTCTTGTGCTGCTTGTGACAAATGCTGTAACTTTGCAACCTTTTGAAAATACCTTAGTTGAAGTAAATCCATTTTGAACACTCCTCTTTCATAAGCTTAATCTTATGATTGTATAAACAAATATACATTATTAATTATATATTCTGAACCGTAAAATGAAGTTATCACTAATCCGAAATAATGGAGGAAAGGTAAAGTGGAATTATCAATTGTACAAGAAACTCGAATCATTCGCTTGCTTTGCTTGCTTGTTCCATTTGCAATAATCAATAGTTATATGTTGAACGTGGCTTTACCTGATATATCGGCTCAATTTGGAATAACTACTTCCACTACGAGTTGGGTTGTAACCGTATCTGGTATCATTTCTGCTCTCGGTGCCCTTATTTATGGAAAGTTAGCGGATTATTTTGGGATAAGAAATCTGGCATCGTTTGGAGTGCTCATGTTTTCATTCGGTTCCATCTTATGTTTTTTTACGCCAAATTACCCAATTTTGATTGTTGGGCGAATTATCCAAGGAATCGGAGTTTCCTCTATCCCTTCTTTAGCTATGGTGATACCCGCTCGCTATATTAATACTGAACGTCGAGGCAAAGCATTGGGTATTATCGCGTCCACCATGGCATTTTCAGGGGTGATTGGTCCTATTTTGGGCGGGATTCTCACTGGATATTTTCACTGGAGATATTTATTTCTTTTCTCAACGTTCAGCTTACTAACATTACCTTTTATTCGTAAATGGTTACCTAACGAAGTCCATAAACAAAATGGAAGAATAGATATTTCAGGTGCAGGATTAATAATTGCTTTCATTATTTGTTTAATGGAAGCTATTACCCTATTGAATTTATGGTTGCTTTTAGGAGGTTTATGTTTCTTTATTTTCTTTCTTATTCAACAAAAGAAAAAGGCAGATCCATTTATTCCATTACATCTATTTCGACATGCTTCCTATCGTCATGGAATAATAATGGGTGCAATTAATACCTCTACCAATTTTGGTGTTTTCCTAATTACCCCTATACTATTCAACCAAGTTTATGGATTAGAGGGACATTGGATTGGATTTCTATTAGTTCCTGGTGCAATCGTATCCGCCCTGTTAGGGAAATATGGTGGATCATTGGCTGACAAAAAAGGAAATCGCTATGTATTTACAATATCTATCATTGTACTTAGTATCGGTTTTCTCTCTCTCTCCACTTTCGCAGGATACACATCTTGGAGTATCTCCATTTTCTTGATTCTTACAGAAGTCGGATATATTTTTATGCAACCATCACTAGCCAATTGGGTGTCTAAAAATCTATCACAAGAATCTTCAGGAATTGGGATGGGTGTATATAGTTTGTCGAATTTTTTATCAATTGCCCTGTGTGGCACTGTCATTACCAAAGTAGCTGAATTTGACAAGTTGCCTCCTATAAATCCACTATCCGCACTTGGACAATCTGGGATTTATAGTAATATATACTTCGGTTTTTTTGTACTCACATTGTTGAATTTGCTTTTATTGTACAAATTTGTATATCGGCCTGAACAAAGACTTTTTAATACATTCATACAAAAGTGAATTTCATTTAAGAAAGGATTTGATCCGTCATGTTACCTCAGTTAATGAAAGCAATTCGTGTCCACCAATACGGCGGTCCAGAAGTACTAAAACTAGAAAGGGTTCCTATTCCAAATCCTGAAGTTGGTCAGGTATTAATTCATGTTCATACAGCTGGAGTTCTTCCGTATGATTGGAAATATCGCCAAGGGTACTTTAAAGAAAGTCGCCCTGCAAGTTTCCCTTATATTCCCGGGTCATCATTCGCGGGAACCGTGGAGAAAATTGGTTCAGATGTACATGATTTATACAAAGGACAGGAGGTATTTGGTCGAAGCCTGTTTGGAACATACGCTGAATATACAGTGGCATCCGCAGAAGGACTTATTCTAAAGCCTGCTGCATTAACCTTTGATGAATCCGTCACAATACCAGGAAGCGCCGTGACCGCGTGGTTAACCATATTTCGTGAAGGAGAATTAAAGAAAGGTGAAAAGGTACTAATTCATGGGGGAGCTGGTGGGTTCGGCATGATTGCTGTCCAATTGGCCAAATGGAAAGGTGCACATGTCATTTCAACCTGTTCAGCAGAAAATATTGACTTTCTGTACTCATTAGGAGTTGACACTGTCATTGATTATACTTCTGAATCATTTGACAAAATTGTCCGGGATGTGGATTTAGTTGTTGATACCGTGGGAGGAGATACGTTAGAGCGTTCATGGGCCGTTGTAAAAAAGGGAGGAAAACTTCTGTCGCTAATAGAAGACCCATCAGTTGAAAAAGTGAAAATGTTTGGGCTAAAGCCAGTAAAACCGTTTTCTATCCCTTCTTCAGAAGAAACTAAATTTATTTCTCAAACCATTTCTCAAATGATCATTGAGAAACAGGTTAGTATATTAATTTCAAAAAAATTTCCGTTAGAAAAGGCACATGAAGCACATAAACTAAGCCAACAAGGACATGGGCGTGGTCGGATTATACTCAATGTTTAAAAGGTTTCTTCCCCCCCAACACGTGAGTTGAGGGGAATTTTTAATAGACACCGGTGGCATAGCCGCTCCGATTCCGGCCAGTTCTGTCAATATTTTAGTAATTTTCGAATCAAAATATCTGCTTGAATCTGAAACAATTTTCTCGCTTTTGGCTCCGCAGGGAATTAACTAACATTTACTCTAAATTTGTATGCAATTCCTCCATTTTTTCCTCAGGAAACCGAAGTTCTTCCTTGAGTTTCACAACAATTAACTCAAATAACAATAATTGCGCTTGCTCAAATAAGGCACCCATAGGCTGGGGGGATGTTCGATTATCTATACCATCCCTCATTGTTTGAGCATCAATTATGACTAGAAGGTCAGCGGATTGCGCCAAAGGAGAAGATTCCGATGCTGTAATAAAAACAATTTTCGCCTCTTCACTTTTTACGATTTTTAATAAAGCCTCGACTGTTGAAAGATATCCAGTACCCGAACTTGTGATAAATAGATCACCACGAGTAATTTTTTGTGTTGTAACATCTCCTACAACATGAACATTTAAACCAAGATGCATCAATCGCATTGCAAATGCTTTTAGCATTAAAAATTCTCTTCCTAATCCATAAACAAATATCTTTTTTGCATTACAAATTTCTGTAATGAATCTATTTATTTTTTCATCATTAATGGATGAAAATGCTGTTTTTAGCTCTATAAGCATTAACTCTTTTAAATCATTCACGATTAAATTCATCCCTATCTTGTTAAGAAATGTATTCCTTTAAAGAATTTTTCCAATACTCTACGCTTTCCTTTATTTCTTTTAAAACAAGATCATCATTCTCTTCAAAAGGATGACCTAATTCTAAAAGTAGCACTATTTCTTTCTTATCGATATGTTCTAACGTTTTTACAAGTTTCGATGCATCAACCGTTCCCTTTTTATTATTCTTCTCTGTAAACGGCCAGTGCCGATCTAATTTCCCGTCCGTTTGTTGAAGGTGGATAATCGGAATGGTGTCGCTTAGTTTCTCAATCCATAAATAAGGATCTTTTTCTTGAGAAGTTAAGGATGGATTTGTTGTATGTCCCATATCGAAACAAAGTGAGAATTTCGCTCCTTCTTCGCCGACCAAATTATTGATTTTTCCAATAAATCTCCTTGTATCTTCTATAGTAATAGCCCCCTCACGCTCAACCGGGGTGGCCTCCCAGTAAAAATCAATGATTCCGTTCTGTTTTGCCTTTCTCAGAAGATAAACAAGGGCTTCCTCACCGCATTTTTTTATGTGTGTATAATCTTCTTCATACTTAAAAGTATGGATATCCATACCTCCTATTGGTCCACCAGTTGCGTGGCACCCTAGAATTTTTGTAATCTCAAAGGATTTTTCAAACCAATCAATACCATCTCTTCTCCCATTTTCGAGCGGATGGTAAAGCAAATTATGAGAATAGATGGACAAGCCAGTAAAAGTAGAGTGAATCTCTAAACCATATTTATTACATTGATTTACAACACAATTACAATATTCGTCAACTGCTGCTTTAGTTGACCTTGGGTCTAGCTGGTCAAAAGAAAACTGAATTAGATCTAACCCCAATTCCTCCTTAATTAGCGGTACCCAATATGTTGGGTTAGTCCATCGTTTTATTGTAAAACCGGTTGAAATCCCTAACGTAATTTTCATGCTATTCCACTCCAGCTTTTCATATATGCAATCGGATACATTTTATGAATGATAATGAAATTGTTTACTAGATTTAATTAATGAGATTAGATTATTATACTCTTCTATATCAGTAAATGAATGTAGAGCATAGTACTGTTTTTCTGGATAAGCTTTGCGTACTGATTTATAAAACGTATTATGACAAATGATGATATCCGCATCTACCGGAACATCATGTAAAGCTGAATTTGTAACTTCAACAGTAAGGTTATTTTCTCTTAACTTTTTTCTAAGCATAGCAGCCCCCATAGCACTTGAACCAATTCCAGCTTCGCAAACAAAAACAATATTTTTAACTTGTTGGTTGCTATTATAGTCAAATCCTTGAAGTTGCTCCCATTCTGAAGACTCTTCACTGGATTTCTTTGGAGTAAACAACGGAAATCGGTCAATTCCTTGGAGATTTTTAATATTTTCAAGTTCTTTTTCAAACTCTTCTTCTGAAGAATCCACCAATGATTTACCCAAAATCACATACGATAGTAGAAATGAAAATATTATAGAAACTAATATCCCTAATAAAACATAATACAAATCAATTTTTGGACTCATTGCTACAATGGTCACTATACTGCCAGGCGATGGTAACGATACCAAGCCTACCCCATATAGTTGAAAAATAAAGTTGCCAGATATACCGCCAACTATAACAGCAATGAGTAGTTTCCAGTTCCTAAGTATATAAGGAAAATAGATTTCATGGATTCCACCAACAAAATGGATTAGAACAGATAATTTTATCGTACGCCTTTTTTCTTTAATCGTTCTTACATAATATGCAAGTAATATACCTAATCCGGGACCAGGATTTGATTCCAAAAGAAAAAAGATTGATTTTCCAAGCTCTTTTGCCTGTTGAATACCGAGAGGACTTAGAATTCCGTAATTTATAAAATTATTAAAGAAAAACACTTTTGCAGGCTCAATAATGATAGCCATCATTGGTAGCCAGCCAGAATATATAAAACTTTGAAGAAAACTGTTTAATGTTTTAATACCAAAAGATAATGTTTGCCCTACATAAAGAAAGCATGCTATCGTTAATAAAATCCCTACCAAAGCTGTTATCAAATTGGTAATGAGCAATTCATATCCAACTGGAATTTTCTCCTTAATCAGAGTTTCAATTTTATGGATGATCCAAGCTGAAAATGGACCAATTATCATAGCACCAATAATGATTGGGACCGAGCTAGACAAGGTCAAGCCGTAAACCACAATTGATGCAACGACAGCTCCCCTCTGACCACCAATTAGTCTCCCGCCAGTATACGCTAAAAGAATTGGCAAAAGGGTTTCATAGATTGGATTTACAAGGAGGATAATTCTATCATTATAAAAATAACCATAAATCCCGAACATCTCCCTGATAATCCCAACAGCAATTATTACCGCTAAATTCTGGTAAACCATAGCAGCTAAAAATTGCCCAAACTTTCTCATTTTATAGAAGGCTCCTTTACAAACTTTTTTACTTTCTCAAAGTAAAAGTTAGATAATATTACTTCTATTTTCTCTTTCACAACAATTTCCGGTTGATTAAGTAATGTTTGTATAAAAGCTTCTTCTATTAAATTAGCACTTATTTCACTAAGAATTTCGATATGCTCTTTAGGGGAATTTAACGGGGCTCCTAATAAAAGAATAGTTTGAATTTTTTCTCCAGATGTCCATTGAATTGGTCGTTTCAACCTTATTACTAAAACCAACAATTCATTGACATGTTGACTTTTGGTGTGAAGTAATGCCAACTGATTCAAAACAAAACTTCCCCGTTTTTCTCTCTTTTCAATGTCCTTTAAGAAACCCTTTCTATTTTCAATAATCTTTATTTCTTTTAATATTTCTGTTAAAAGAGATTTAATCGAAGGTATCTTCGTAACAATGTTTACTAATTTAAAGTTTCGGAGAATTTGTATCATGCCTTCTCCATACTTAGCAGATTCAATCATAGAATTCGTATCATTGGTCGTCTGTTTAGCAAATACTTTTGGAAATGAATTTAGCTTCATTTGAATGAGTTCAAGTTCCCTTTCGTGAAGTAACGGGCTAACGGTTATATAATTTTGCTCGTCCAGAAAAGGTATCGTAATTGTAGAGATTATTAACATATTTTTGCCAATCGCACTTAACTTTTCCTTCAACTCGATTACGGACAAAATTTCTGCAACTCGAATACCGGTTACCTCTTTTTCAATTTTAGAAGCCAAAAATTTGGATGTCCCCATCCCGCTTGCACACACAATAATAGCCTCAATAAAATTGCCGTTTGCTTCATCCATTCGTAAAATAGAAGCACCGATATGGATTGCCAAATATCCAATTTCATCTTCAGGAATTTCCCTGCCTACCTTTTTAGAAAGTAACTGAGAAGCTCTTTGACATGCATCTATCACATCAGGAAACTTCTGTTTAACCTCATTATGCATTGGATTGTGAATTTGTAGTCCAAGTTTAAGTCTATTAATTGCAGAAAGTAGATGTGCAAGTAATCCGTCAAACAAGGATAAATCATGGCTTAGTGTTATGGATAGATATCCTTCAACCTCTTTAATAAAACTCCTTGTGAGGTCGTACCATTCTATCTCAACTTCCTTAAAGTCACTTTTTTCATTCAGGGAATTAGCACCAAAAAGATGAAGGGTTATATATCCGACTTCCGTTTCAGGAATCTTAATCATTAATGACTCTTCTAATCTTTTTACAATCTTTTCAGCAACCCCATATTCTTTCTTTAATTTAATTTCCGTTTGTAGGTCCCATTCCTCATTTGGTTCATTATTATTTTTGATTCTTTCAACAGCTAATAACAGATGGACAATTAAATTAACATAGTTTCTATCTGATAGTTGAATGAACGTTTCCGATTCAATTGCCTCTTTAATGATCTTTTCGATGAGGAGAATATTTTCAGTTGGAATAAATTTCTGCAATTTTTCAGAAAGTATTTTACCCGTGTTCTTCTCTTCTATGTTTCCTTCCTCCTGATTCGAAAGCTGAAATAACTCAAACCATTCTTCAAATGTAATATCTTTATGTAGTAATTTTGATAAAGCCATTCTTTTATCTTGCTCTGTTCCTACAATAAACACACCAATCCCTGGTTTCCTATGGATTTCTATATTAAACAACTTACAAAATGGATCTAATTTTTCCAAATCACTACTAATAGTTGCTTCGCTTACTCCATATTTATCACTGAACACATAATATTTAATCGGTTCAGAGCTTAGTAACAATTGATAAAGAATACCATCTTGCCTTTCTTCCTGAGAAAATACGACTATCTTTTTTGACTTCACTAAATCATTTTCAAGTCTTACTTTTTCATCAATTGGTCCTTCTATAATCAATCCCGAACCCATTTTTTTTACTAGTTTTAAATCATAGCCATTAAATATTGTTTTTAAAGATATAATTTCACGGTGAATTGTCCTGGTACTTAATTTAAAAATCTCAGATAGTTGGTGATAGGATACGGGATGTGAAGCATATAAAATAGTTCTTAAAAGGCTTTCTTGTCTAGAGCTTATTAAATGATCGTTCCCCATAATTTTACCCCTCATTATTATTCTAAAAATTTTATTTTTTCTAATAAATTAATTATAACCTACTAATTTTCTTAATTAAAGTAGATAGAATGGGGAACGAGTTATGTCTATTGAATGCGTGCTTAGGTTTTTCCTCCATATTTAGAGGGATGGATAAACCAATACTTTACAGTCAGTACTTCTTTTTGGCTTGGACATGTAGGAGACAAACTCTTCTAAACTTATCTTATTAGTTACTAATGGTCCTACATTTACCCTTCTCCCTTCAACCATAGAAAGTGCTTTGTAAAAATTAAATTTAAGAGCCATAGTTCCAAGATAATTCCAATCTTTATGGTATATCTCAAATGGACTAATGGTGATTTTTGAATGATTCGGTGCAACACCAAATTGAAGAATTCTTGCACCTGGACCGGCAAATGCAAACATTCCTTCTATTACTGATGGAATTCCTGTTGCATCTACAACAACATCAAATCCGTTCGGATAATTTTGTTTACCAATTTTATCTGTTAATTTTTCATCACTAATTACCGTAGATGAAGCACCCAAATTTCTGCCCATTTCTAATTTAATCTCAGAAACATCCACCAACACAACCTCAGATGCGCCGCTAACCTTTAACGCCTGCACCAGCATAAGTCCCATTGGTCCCGCTCCAAAAATTACTACCTTATCACCAAAATTGACGTTAGTTCTTTCCAAAGCATACGCAACACAAGACATAGGTTCAACTAATGCCCCTTCCTCAAAGGACAATTCATCATCTATTTTATATAAATTTTTTGCAGGCACTCTCACGTATTCTGCGAAGGCACCATTCACCGTGACACCTATCGCATTCCAGTTTTTACAATGATTAAATTGATTGTTTCGACAGTGATAGCATTCTCCACAGTATATAGATGGGTCCACTGAAACACGGTCTCCAACATTCCAACCTGAAACATTCTCACCTACTTCAAATATTGTTCCAGAAAATTCATGTCCTCCAATAAGAGGATAGGGCGAAATAAAATCGCCCTCCAAAATATGGTAATCAGTACCACATATCCCACAGCATTGAACTTTTATTGTCACATCATCAATTCCTGGCGAAGGATATGGAACCTCTTTTACACTCATACTATGTGGACCATTGTAGATTGCAGCCTTCATTGTATCAACTTTAGTTAAAGTATTTGACACCGTATTTCCCTCCCTATTTTGTTGGTATACCATGTGGATATACAATCACTTTGAGACTATGCTTTTTGTTTGTTCTCGCTCTTTCTATAGCCTTCTTTGTATCCTCTAGGTCAAACTTATCGGTTACTAAACTAAGAAGATTACTAGATTGTGACTGCATAAACTCAATACCTTGCTCATATGTGTTCGCATATCTGAATACTCCATATATATCGAGTTCAGAATCTGCGATTAATGGAACATTAAGTCCTATTTCATCCTGCGGAGGTAATCCAATTATAACTAATTTACCCCCGCGTTTAACCGAACCTAATGCTGATTGAAGTGCTTTTGGACTCCCAGCAGTCTCAAAAGCAATATCTGCACCTTTTCCATTTGTTATTTTTAAAATTTCCTCAATCGGTTCTTTCTCTAAAACATTGATCACATCTGTTGCGCCTAATTGTTTAGCAGCAAACAATCGATTTTCTTCAAGATCTGTAACGATTATTTTGGATGCACCAAAGGCTTTGACTGCTGCAATAGCAGTGAGACCGACTGGGCCCATTCCCATGATTACAACTGTTGAACCAGGTTGAATCTTGGAACGCTTTGCAGCATGAATACCAACAGAAAATGGTTCTATTAGTGCTGCTTCTTCAAATGTTAGCGAGTCAGGTATTGGAAAAAGGAAATCTTCCGGGTGTTTTAAGTATTGCAGAAACGCACCATTTACAGGAGGTGTTGCTAAGAATTGAACTTCTGGACAAAGATTATACCTTCCTCCTTTGCAATATTCACATTGTCCGCAGGTAATCCCTGGTTCAATAGCAACTCTATCGCCAACCTTAACTTTTGTGACCTTTTCACCAACTGCAGCTACAAGTCCAGCACACTCATGTCCGAGAATTAAAGGCTTCTCAACAATATAACGACCGATTTTACCATGTTCATAATAATGAATATCTGAACCACATATTCCAACTGCCATGACCTTCACTAACACATCGTTCCCACTTACACTCGGGACGGGAATGTCCATTATTTCGATTTCAAAAGGTTTATTCATAACTGCTGCCTTCATAGACGTTGGAATATTGATAACACCTGCAATTTTATTTTCATTTATTACGTTCATCGTGCTTCTCCCTTCTGTGTAAATACTTATTTCACAGCTCCCATAGATAAGCCTTGTACTAAATATTTTCTAACAGCAAGTCCAGCAATGATCATTGGGGTAATTATTACTGTACCTGTTGCCATTGCTTGGCCCCATGCAATACCCGTCTGCGTTATTAACAAAGATGTAGCTACAGGTATTGTTTGGGTGTCATGCCCAGAGAAAATCGATGCAAACATAAAATCATTCCAAGAGAACATTAAACAAAGAATGCCAGTTGCAACTAAGCCTGGTGCAGCTGGTGGCAGTGCAATCCTCCAGAAGGCCTGGAACTTACTGCATCCATCAATCATCGCAGCCTCTTCCAAGGCTATGGGAACTTCTTTGAAAAATACCATCATCATCCATAAAGCAAACGGTAGATTGAAGGTGGTATACGCAAAAATAAGACCAGGCATAGTACCAATTAACCCCAGCTTAGAGAATAGGAGATATAATGGTAAAATAACAGCTGGTATAGGAGCCATTCTCGTACTTATAATCCAAAATGAAAGGCCCCTTTCATTTTTAAAGTTACCCCTTGCCAATGCAAAACCTCCTAATGTTCCAAGAACTAGTGAAATCATTGTGGAAGCTACACTTGCAATTAAACTGTTACTCAAATAACTAAAGAAATTCCCCCTTTCTGAAAACATATATAAGAAGGTTTCAAAGTTTGGCTTAAACAAAAACTTTGGAGGCATAGAAAACATTCCTGCTTCCGTTTTTACTGAGGACATCACCATCCATACGATAGGAAGGAGTGCCCATATAAGTGCTGAAATCACAAAAGTATAAAGAGCAGTGTATTTGATTATCTTTTTCGTCCTGTGTGTTGACACTCATTAATCCCCTTTCGCCATGAAGTTGACAAATTTTCTTCCAAGAAATATTGTGAAGAATAACATTGTTAACCCAAGTGCTGCAGCCGCTCCAAAATCTTGGAATTTAAAGGCAACTTCAATTAAATAATAGCCTATTACTTTAGTAGAATTTGCAGGTCCACCCTCAGTCGAAATTTTTATCGTATCAACAAAACGTAAAATATCCATTGAGCGAATTAAAAGTGCTACTAATACAGTTCTTGAAATAAGAGGGAAAATAACATAGAAAAGACGCTGGGAATAGTTTGCACCATCTACTTGTGCAGCCTCAATAGGATCTTTAGGTAAGGATTGAAGTCCTGCAAGAACTATCATAGTAATTAAAGGTGTCCATTCCCAAACATCCATTAAGATGACAGCTGGCAATGCGGTCTTTATATCTCCAAGAATTTGAATATCAATACCAATAAGTCCTAGAATCCAAGCATAAAGACCATATGTAGAATTTAGAAGAAACCTTCCCAATAAACCTGCTACAACTGGTGCTACAAAAATGGGGATCATCCATAAAGTGACAACTAAATTTCTACCTTTAGGTAGTTCATAGATTGCGATTGCCATCGCTATTCCTAATAGCAATTCTAAAAATAAACCCATGACTGCAAAAATAACGGTCCGTCCCCAAGAACTCCAAAATGTATCATTTAACATAATTTTTTTCCAATTTGATATACCATTAAATACAGGTTGATCAATAGAGATCATGTAATCCATAAAACTTGCATATATCAAATAAAGAAAAGGGAAAATACTAATAATAGCTAAAAGAATAATGGACGGAAGAATCATCCAATGCTC
This sequence comes from Bacillus sp. JJ1566, assembly GCF_036962685.1. Taxonomy (NCBI): domain Bacteria; kingdom Bacillati; phylum Bacillota; class Bacilli; order Caryophanales; family Bacillaceae; genus Bacillus; species Bacillus sp. JJ1566. The sequence goes on from NZ_JBALOP010000029.1 coordinate 80,261, forward strand.
TGTCTTATAATTTTTTATGTTAAATATATTTGTTAAGGAGTTTCCTTTATTAGACTTCAAAGCTCTTTCTTCGTTGATCTTTTTTTTGATATTCGTTTGAAGATTCAAGCTGTTCTACTCCTCTCCTTAGTTTCCTATAAACAGATAGGGATCACAGTGGATCCCTATCATTCTCAATTAATTTCCTGTAGCTTGATTACTCTGTTTAGCAATTTCTTCAACCGCTTTTTGTGGAGGCTGTGAATCAGCTAACATTTTTGATAGTTCTGTAAAAATAAATGTATCAATTTGTGGCCATTGCGGGATTTTTGGTCGCATATACACATTATCTTCTTTCCAGGCTTCTAATGTTGCAGGCATTGGAAGAAGGTTAGGCATTTGTTTTGACTCTTCAGTTCCAGGCTGCATGCCCTTTTGAACATCAGGTAAATCATAAACAGAATGACGAGTTGGCGTTGAACCGCCTGCATCCGATTTTAAAATCATATATTGAGCTTGTGGGGAAGTAGCCCAAACTGTGAATAACCATGCTGCCTTTATTTCTTCATCACTTCCATATTTATTAATGCCGATTCCCGTTCCACCAAAAGAATGCGCGTGTCTTACATCACCTTTAGGAAGTATAGACCAGCCTACATTTCCAGCTACTTTTGATGAGCCTGGATTTTCAAATGTAGATGAAAACTCATGCCATTCCGGTGCTAATGCAACTTCACCTGCTGCAAATGCCTCTGCTAGACCATTCCAATCCCAAGAAGTACTTCCCGGTGCAGAAACTGAAATTAATTTTTTATAAAACTCAGCTGTTTTCACCGCAACTTCTGAATCCATTGCTGATTTCCCAGGATTCGTTTTTCCGATACTACCTAATTCAGTATCCTCAAAATAATCCCCGCCGTTAGATGCTAAAATGTTACTAAAATCATTCATGAGTGAATCATGTTGCATGGCTTGGTGACCTGCACCATATTTAACCTCTGTAATAACACCCTCCTGAGCTTTTTCAGTGATCCATTTTGCAGCTTCATAATATTGCTCCCATGTTAAATTTGGACCAGGTGTCCAATCAAATCCTTTTTCCTCCATGAATTGGTCTTTATATTTTTCAAAAACATCTTTTCTGTATGCAAGTACCATTGTAGGGTTATCATATGGAAGAGCATATAATGCATCTTCATTCGTCATATACCCATCAACTATAAGCTGACTTTCGATGAAATCCTCAATACCGCCTGGTACACCTGGCATTGTAGGCTCATTAATAAATGCATTTAAATCTACAAAATGCTTTGAATGCTTTGCAAGAATTTGATAAGGGTCTGCATAAATAACATGATATTTTGAAGATTTTGCATTAAAGTCAAGACTAACCTTCTCTACAACTGTTGCTAAATCACTTTGTTCAATATTTACTTTAATTCCTGTAATATCTTCAAATAGATGGATATTTGCAGCTAGTGCTGATGAAGGAGGTGTATTTTCTGTGATTACATTTAGTTCAACACCTTCATATTGTTTCCAGTCAAAGCCCTCTGGTGCAGTAATTTTTGGAAGCCCTTCTACCCATCCATCAAATGGTGCTTCAACTTGAACATCCGTATTAATATTCTCTGAATCCTTCGCCTTAGTGTTGACAGGTTCTTGACTACTTCCTTGAGAACATGCTGCTAATAGCAAAGTAATCAGCACTAGAAAAATTACACTTTTAAACCACTTACTCTTAATCAAATTTATTCCCCCTTTTAGAATATTTTAAATATTGATTACGCTTTCATTATAAATTGAACAAGTTTAGGAATGATAGTTAAAGATGTCATAGGTTTGTCACAACTGAATTATGACAAAAGCCTAGTAATTCATATTCCCACAAATAAAAAAGCTTTTCAGCTAAAATAGTATAAGCTGAAAAGCCACCTGTTTTATATATTATCTACGATTTTGCATTAAACCAAAATTAGCAANNNTTAAATTGAGTTTCATATTCAGTTTTTATTTCTTTATTAGAAATAATTGTGTCTACATTTTCAAGAGAGGCAAATTTATTAAAGCGATTTTTTTCAAATTTTGTATAGTCGGCTACTACATGGACCTCCTTTGATATCTCAATGACAGCCTGCTTGATATAGCCTTCCTCTATGTTAGAATTACTAAGTCCATTATGAAAGGATATACCGCTGCAACCAATAAATGCATGATCAGGCTGAAAACCTTTTAGGTACTCAATTGTCGCTGCGCCAACTGTAGATTGGGTAGAGTGTCTTACTTCCCCTCCAGCAAGAAGAATTTGAAGGTCAACATTTTTAGTTAAGACTTGTGAGATATTAATTCCATTTGTAATCACAACTATTTTTTTTTTATTCAATAATTCATTCGCAATTTCTAGCGTTGTCGTCCCTGCATCTAAAAAAATGGCATCACCTTCTTTAATAAATGAAACAGCTTTTTTGGCTATTCTCTTTTTTAAGTATTTACCCGTGTCCTCTCTGACAGATAACGGTATGTCTTCCCCGACATCGGTGATATTGATTGCTCCACCATGAACTCTTTTTATGTATCCATATTCTTCTAAAGAAGCTAAATCTCTGCGCACTGTCATATCGGACACACCGAATTTCTCCATCAACTGGTGTACAGTTACAGTCCTGTTCATCACAATAAATTCCTTCATTTTTGCATGTCTTATATTCGTAATCTCTATTTGCCTCACCTCTTTCTGATGTATATAAACCTTTATCATAAGTCTAAATAAGCTTAACTATAGTAATTATATACCATCATTGGGACCTACCCATAGACCATACTCATCGGAATACTCCCATCTCTCTAAGCTTTGGGCAAGAGTATGTTTTTCCCATTTACCAGCAATTCTCTTTTTCAACTCTAAAATGGTTGGAATGCCTGAAGTCGAAGAGGTTTCTTCTACACAAAAAGCGCCCACTCCAACTGCATATTGTAATGTTGTCTCAGGCTCATTTTCTTCACATATTCCAGCAATAAAACCAGCAATTGTGCTATCACCAGCACCAGTTGTCCCTTTCACATTCACTTTAAAACAAGGTATCCATAACTCTCTATTTTGCCACTTGCTGATAGTACTAAGGTTACTAAAGCTATCTTCCTGTTCAAAAGTACCAGTTCGTAGATAAAAACCGGAGCCTCCCACCTTTATTCCAATTAATTTTGTACCAAGCCCTAATAATAGTTCTCCCAACTCCTGTACTAGCTCAGGATCTATGGAATTAGGTATAGAATCACCAGCTGACGTGATACGTTCGTATTCTTTTCTATTTAGCATAAACAAAATTTCTTCAATACTCGGAAAAAACATATCTACGTATGGAAGAACGTTTTCCAAGAACTTTTCCCAATTAACTAATCCTGAATTGCCCTGTGGATCCGGCATCGCCATATCTAGTGAGGTTGCTACCCCTCTGCTCTTCACTTCTTTAAAAATTGCAACTAGTTCTTTACCATCATTTTCAAAAATACTTTTCATTATTGGAGGATAGCCAAAGTGGAATATTTTCGCATCTTCAAGATGATTAAATTTAATATCCTCATACAAAAAGGTGTCATTTGTTCCTGGATTATGCAGGAAAATACGATCTGAATTTGGTACATTTAATACAATTGTATAGGATGTTTGCTCATTTTCAGAAATAATAATACCCTCTGATAACAATTCATTTTCATTGCGAATTAAGTCTACGATTATTTTTCCGAGTTCATCATTTCCTACCTTTCCCATTAATCTTGTGCGTACCCCTAATTTATGCAAAGCTTGGCCGGTATTAGAAACAGCTCCCCCTGTTGCTAATTGGATACCTCCCACTTCTGTAAGCCTACCTGGTATAAATATATCTTTTGGGTTAAGTTTTTCTTTAAATGTTGGAATGATATCTAGACAAAGGTGACCTGAAACTACTACCTCAACTTCTCCATTAGCGCTGGACATTGTGATTAACTCCCATAATTCAAATTGATAGTTTTACCTGTTTTTTGTGATTCAAGTGCTGCCGTAAATAAAACATGTGAATGGTATGTTTCTTCCGGTGTAACACAATGAAGCGTATCTTGTTTTTTTCCAAATACAATTTCTTCACAGAAGGCTGCCCACATTTGAAGAATTGAATCGGAAAAACCAAATTCAAAAATACTGCCGGTAATTGATTGAAAAGCACTAATGTGAGGCACATCTAATACTCTCCATTCTTGATCTTCCCCGGGTGAATATGACATTATTTTTAATTGTTTTGGATTTTGAGTCGAAAACTCTACCGACCCTTTCATTCCATTCACTTTGATAAACCATGTATTTGCATGTCCAGGAGCAATTCTTTTCATAGACATAATCATAGGGAACTCATCTTTACCAGACTCCACGTCACATGCCAGAATTGCATTATCCCATGTATCACAGTCTACAAGTTCTCCATTATGATTTGGACGGTGTTTTACTATGTTAGATAGAAATGCACGAACATTCTTCGGTTTCCAACCAAGTCTGAGTGGTAAATGGAGAACATGCATACCTAAGTCACCCATACATCCATATTCTCCATTTGTTATACTTACACGCTTCCAGTTAATAGGTTTATTTGGATCTAGATCACTGCTATGCCAGAATCCAACTTCAACGTCAATGATTTTATCGACAAATCCCTCCTTGACAAGGTTAAAGAGTCTGTATGCACCAGGAAAGTAAGGTATTTCCGATGAGCATCTTACGGTAACATCCGGGTTTCTTTCAACGGATTTCAAGATTTCAAGATTATCCTGTAAATTGATTCCGAATGGTTTCTCGCCAAGTAAATGCTTTCCAGAATTAATAATGTCTATATAAATTTGTTTATGCAGATTGTGCGGAACGGCGCAATAAAATGCGTCAATTTCATCATTTTCCAATAACTCAATATAATTTTTTGTAGCATACTTTATCGTAGGAATGTTATTTGTAAACCAACTCATTGCATTTTCGTTTATATCACTAACTGCAATTATTTCAGGAGCAGTATTTACATTAGTTAGATGACACCATCTTGAAACAGCACTAGCAAATTCTTTACCCATAAGCCCGCAACCAATAATTCCAAAACGTATTTTTTTAGTATCCATACTAATTTTTAACTCCATTTAAAAATTCCATCGCTTCTTTCGGTGTTGCATTATCATGTACAATTGCCATAAAGGCTTGTGTCATTTCTTTAGGCTGTTCGTGTTGAACGACATTTCTCCCATAAACAATACCACTAGCACCCTGCTTCATTAATTCATAGGTACGCGTTAATATCTCTTCCTCAGAAGCCATACCTCCACCTCTTGGTAAAACTGGTTTGCCTGAAGCAGCTTCAATTACTTTATGATATTCTTGCACATCATCACATGGATCCGCTTTAATAATATCGGCCCCAAGTTCAACAGCTTGACGCACAAGAGGAACGATTTTTGTAATATCCCCATCAACCATATATCCTCCTCTTACCTCATTAGGGAGCATAACAAGAGGTTCAACCATTAAAGGCATTCCATAACGTTCACATTGTGTTTTTAATGCTGTTACATTTTTAACACATTGATAATGAAGCTCTGGTTGGTTCGGTAATAATAATAAATTCACGACTACACAGGCAGCATCTAATCTTACAGCCGTTTCTACAGGATTATCAATTAGTTGGCTATATAAAAATCTCGGTAAATCCTTCCCATAAAAATTACCAACATCAGTTCTAATTACAAGTGCCGGCTTGCTCTTCCCGGGGATTTTTTGCAAAATCTCAGCTTGACCAGGTGTTAACTGAATAGCATCTGGATTAGCATCAACAATTACTCTTATCGCTTTTTCAATCGATTCAATTCCTGACAAAAAGCTATACTCGTTAAAAAATCCATGATCAATCGCTACATCAAAACATTTACCATCTGTTGAAAATAACCTATTCTTTCTAGGGATAATACTCATAAATAAACATCTCCTTTTTTCTCTAATATTCTAACTATTACAATTATTACCACAAGTACGATCTCAGTGTCAATATTAAATAAACAAAAATAAACATTTACAAACAATTTTAAACACAACAAACACGTGTTAGGTTTTTCCTTTTTTCAGTTTCACCAGGAAACATGGGAGACTGTTCAACTGTCTCCTCAGAAGAAAAGCACGTACATAAATTGAAGACACCATACCGACCGAGTTTATTATTTTGAAATCCAAGATAAAAAGGGCCTGACTCTCAAAAAGGTAATGAATTACCACACTGAGGATCAGGCACCAAAATTAAGATACTATTCTCTTGAATACCCCTTTTATAGTGCTATTTTTTTCAACTTCTTTTAGGAGCATCATTCCAATTCCATATCCCCGAAGCGGTCATCAACACAAATGACCTCTACATAATCAGGCCCTTCGTCGGCTTCTTTACCAATGAAATTCTCCTCTTTCTTAGATTGGAATAGTAAGAATACCTTTAAAATAGTTATAAATATTTACGTAACCCTGGGACAGTCATCTTAGCTTTTACAATGGGAAAAAGCTAAGGAACCCATCCCCATTACACTTTAATACAAATTCCAATACCAAAAAGTCCAAACAAGATGCATCATCATCATACTTAACAAGGAATAATGCACCAGGCTAAGTTTGCGCGAATATCTTCCCCGCCAAAGGAGAACCGTGAAGATGAGCATTGCAATTCCCAAAATCGTTAAAAGCAAGGGAATGACATTCAAAAGCGGGCTCCATGCAGGTACAATGCCCAATGCTTCTTTTGGTAGTTGGTAGATGGGATCGACTCCCCCAGATATCCCAATGCTGGCCACTAAAAACAACAGGAGAAGCCCCGCTGCAATGGCCAATCGTTTCCCCAAAACCACTAACTTAGGTTGAGTGTTTTTCCTTTTTCTTCGTATCAATGCTTTGATACCCCAATAGAGAAGACTTCCGGCAAATAATAAGATAACCAGGATCAGAGATAAAATGGTAAAGCCGCTCGACGCATACCATGGTGCTTTCGAATAAGACATCGGACCATCGGTGGTAAGCATGATATTCCCATGAGGACCTGTTTGAAAGACAATTGTTCGAAATTCACCATACGCATCAATCGAGGGTCCTTCTCTTGTATTCTTGTAAATACCAGGTTCTATTTCGACAAATCGATTGGTTTCTCCGTTGTGGGTCACTACTAAATCTCCAATATCATCTAATTGGACATGGATCATTCCCATGATCAGGCTGCTAATCTTATCCTCATTCGTATAGCTTTTCCGATTTTGATGATATTCACCGACATATTGGCGTGATTCCTCTCCACCCATTGCCGTGACGGTTACACTCTCATCTAACGGAAAATAATGATCCATGAATGCCTGAAAAAGCTCTGTATGCGTCCGAAAGTCATTTCCACTATACGAGATAAATAGACCGATATTTTCTTGAGGTAATAAGTACAGTCCCGTATCAAACAGTGCCGTACTTCCCCCATGATTAAGAATTCGTTTGCCATTCATTGTTTTTTCGATAAACCCTAAAGCCATCCCATCTAATTGGTCATGATGGGTAAACTGTTGTTGGAACATATGCTGAACGGTATCCTCTTCTAGAATCCTTTTTCCATTGAAACTTCCACCCTCTAGATAGGCTTGCATAAACTTTGCCATATCATTTGCCGTGCTACTCATTCCCCCTGCAGCACCAGGTACAAACTCAAAACTTCCTTCTTTAAATTCTCCATCAATATATCTATAGGCCTGTGCTAGATTCGTAGAAAAATCCGTTGGTAATGGTTGCTGAAACGTACTGTGGTTCATGTCAAGAGGCTTAAAAATTTTCTCTTCTACATATTCGGAATAAGGAATACCTGAAACCTGTTCGACAATATACCCCGCTAAAGCCGTACCATAATTTGAATAGGCAAGCACTTCACCGACAGGAAATACACGTTCAGGTCGATATTCACGTACATATTGACCAAGTGGAGGCATTTCTTCAGCGGTTAGCCTAAAAATGGCACTCGAATAATCCTCAAATCCAGGTGTATGCGTCATTAAATCTAAGAGAGTGATTGGCTTTGGTTGCTCCTTATTCGGACCCACTGCAAGCCTAGCTGGAATTTCAAAATCTAAATATTGATTAATATCCGTGTTCAGATCAAGTTTTCCTTGCTCGACAAGCTGCATGATTGCCGTCCACGTGAAGAGCTTGGATACGGACCCGATTCGAAACATCGTGGTTTCTGGATTTACCTTTACTTGCTCCTCGATATTCGCAAAACCATAGCCTTTTTCAAAAATGACTTTCCCATCAGCTACAACGGTCACGGCCATATTCGGAATATGTTCTTCGTCCACTTTTTTCTGTAAAAACTCATCCATAAACGTTTCAATATCTGATAAGTCAGTAGTACTCTCTGCAAAAGACAAACGACTGTCAATCAACACGAAGACCAATAGCATACAAGCAATAATGGATGTCTTGATTATTTTCAAGCCGGTATATCCCCCTTGTTTTGGATTATGTCTCTTTCTTTTGTAAATAAGCAGATGTAATCACATCGGTAGCCATACTATCTAACAGCTCAACTCCCATTTCCTCGTTAAACTCCTCAGGAAGCATTCCACTCGCCACCATGACAGAAAGCCCGGTTGTAAAGATTCGCATTTTCAAGAGAATGGTCATTAGCTCTTCATCAGAAAAGCCTTCCAGATCCTCATCACCTTTCATTTGTTCAATTAACCCCTGCCCCATACTTTGATCATAGTTTTGGGTATACTTGTTTTGATTCATGACAAAATCCTGAAATAGAACTGGGTACTCTCTTGCAAATCGGAGGCT
>NZ_JBALOP010000030.1:0-6887 GCF_036962685.1 Bacillus sp. JJ1566
CGCCAAGGTGTATTTGATTTTGTGAGTTAATTCCTCAGGGAGGTGTCATATATGAAAAGAACATATCAACCAAGCAAACGTAAACACAGCAGAGTTCACGGATTCCGTAGTCGTATGAGTTCTGTAGGCGGACGTAAAGTTCTTGCTCGTCGTCGTCAAAAAGGAAGAAAAGTATTATCAGCATAGGCCACTGAAAGCTCAGTGGTCTTTTTTTCTAAAAGGATCTATCTTAGCCTTTATAAGAAAAAATGATAAAGATACTTCATATAAACATGTTTTATTCAATTTTTCTTATGACCATACTAGGAATGGACTAGTATGGTCATAAGAACTTGAAACGTTGTTTCGTAGTACGGGAGTTGTAAAGTATGAAAAAAGAATACCGTATAAAAAAGAATCAAGATTTTCAAACGGTGTTTAAATCAGGAAAATCTTCAGCTAATCGGCAATTTATTGTCTATGTTTATAAGAGAGAAGAACTAGAGCATTTCCGGATCGGCTTATCCGTAAGTAAAAAAATTGGAAACGCTGTTACTAGGAATCGTATTAAACGATTGATTCGCCAGTTCTTCCTTGAGCATAAGGAACAGGTTCAAATTAAGGATTATGTAATCATTGCCAGGAAGCCTGTTGCCGAGATGAGCTATGAAGAAGTAAAGAAAAGCTTGCTTCATGTCCTAAAGGTGGCAAAAGTGTTAAAAAAAGTCCCGAAATAGTCGACTTTTTTCAAAGGAAAGAAAGAATTTTTCCTATAAAGATGGTAGAATACAAGGGTACATATTGATTTATCTTCGAATGAATATGTTTTCAAATATATATTTACCTTTAGGATATTTAGAACTAGGAGGAAAAGTAGTTGAAAAGGCGAATATTATTAATAAGTGCGCTAATAGGATTGATTCTTCTATTATCCGGGTGTGCCCAAATCAATGATCCAATTACCGCAGAAAGTACAGGGTTTTGGAACAAATACTTTGTTTATCCTTTATCCTGGCTGATTACTTATTTTGCTGAACTCTTTAATAATAACTATGGTTTAGCGATAATCATTGTAACTCTATTGATTCGTTTTGCTTTATTGCCGTTAATGATTAAACAAACAAAGAGTTCAAAGGCAATGCAAGCAATTCAACCAGAGCTAAAATCATTGCGTGAAAAGTACAGCTCAAAGGACCAAGCAACACAACAAAAACTACAACAAGAAACGATGCAGCTCTTCCAAAAGCATGGTGTCAATCCACTAGCGGGTTGTTTCCCATTATTGATTCAAATGCCAATCTTAATTGGTTTTTACCATGCAATTATGCGAACGGGCGAAATTGCTAATCACAACTTCTTGTGGTTTGACTTAGGTGACTCAGATCCATATTATATTCTTCCGGTAGTTGCTGGTATCACAACATTTATCCAGCAAAAGATTACAATGATGGGCATGGAAAATAATCCACAAATGGCAATGATGCTATGGTTAATGCCAATTATGATCGTTGTTTTTGCGATTAGCTTCCCAGCCGCATTATCTTTATACTGGGTAGTCGGTAATATCTTTATGATTGTTCAAACTTATTTAATCAAAGGTCCAGATATTAGAGCAGCACAATCTGGAAAAGCGGGAGGAGCCAAAAAGTGAAACAAATAACTGCTACAGGGCAAACCGTCGATGAAGCAGTAGAATCAGCTTTAGCTCAATTAAGTACAACAAGAGACCGCACCGAAATACAAATCATCGATGAGGGTAAAAAAGGGATATTTGGGATTTTTGGAACAAAGCCAGCTGTTGTTAAAGTAACTGTGAAAATTGACCCGGTCGAAGAGGCCCAAAAGTTCTTAGAACAAGTGGTTTCTACAATGGGTGTTCCAGCAACATTAGATGTTAGACGTAATGGAAAGAATGTGACATTTCAATTATCAGGTGAAAAAATTGCTGTTTTAATAGGAAAAAGGGGCCAAACCTTAAATTCATTACAGTATTTAACACAACTGGTTGCGAATCGATCTTCAGATCATTATTTGAACATTATCGTCGATGCTGAAAACTATCGAGGTCGTCGTGAAGAAACCTTGGTTCAGCTAGCAGAAAGACTTGCAGATAAAGTAAGACGCACAAAGCAAGATGTCAAATTAGAACCAATGCCTTCGTACGAACGAAAGGTTATTCATACCGCCCTTGCAAATAACGCAAAAGTGAAAACATCTTCAAGCGGTTCAGATCCGAACCGATATATCGTGATTTCACCAGCTGAATAACATACTTAAGAAGCCTAGGCGTCTGCCTAGGTTTTTTTGTGCTCTTTTGAAAGCAATAGAAGGCTGGTCTTTTTAAAGAACGTACTGTTATAGCACAGATTTTCGGTTAATTGTACATGAAGCTGAGTTCTTCGTTATTGTTATTCACATGTGGATAAGATAAAATGGAGTGTAGTTTATTTTGGGAAAACAAGGATTTGTTTTCTGTGTGGATAAAAAGGCAATACTAGTAAAAAGGAATCTACAAAAAGTTATTCACAATTTCAAAAAGCAGAACAAACATATGGAATGTTTATATATAAGAAGGTGAGAAAATGGAGTTTGATACAATAGCAGCCATTTCAACTCCAATGGGAGAAGGAGCAATTGCAATCGTTCGGTTAAGTGGGGATGAAGCAATTGATATTGCAAATCGAGTGTTTATAGGGAAAAATTTAAAAGAGGTTGACTCACATACGATTCATTATGGACATATCATAGATCCAGATACGAACCAAGTCGTAGAGGAAGTAATGCTAACCTTAATGAGAGGACCTAAGACCTTTACGAGAGAGGATGTAATTGAAATCAATTGCCATGGTGGACTTGTTTCGGTTAATCGAGTCCTTCAGCTCGTCCTAACGAATGGGGCAAGGTTAGCTGAACCTGGAGAATTTACAAAACGTGCCTTTTTAAATGGTCGGATTGATCTCTCACAGGCAGAAGCAGTTATGGATTTAATCCGTGCTAAGACCGACCGTGCGATGAATGTAGCAATTGGACAAATGGAAGGACGGTTATCCTCCCTTATTAATCGTTTACGTCAGGAATTACTTGAGACATTAGCACATATTGAAGTAAATATTGATTATCCAGAGTATGATGACGTTGAAGAAATGACGCATCGTGTGTTATTAGAAAAAGCAAACATTGTACGCGATGAAATCATAAAATTATTAGAAACCTCAAACCAAGGAAAAATTTTACGAGAAGGCTTGTCTACTGTTATTATAGGTAGGCCGAACGTAGGAAAATCTTCATTATTAAATAGTCTCGTTCATGAAAATAAGGCAATTGTAACAGATATCCCAGGGACAACTCGTGATGTGATTGAAGAATATGTCAATGTACGAGGTGTTCCATTACGTCTTGTCGATACAGCGGGAATTCGTGAAACAGAGGATATCGTGGAACGGATTGGTGTTGAGCGTTCACGTGAGGTTTTGAAAAAAGCTGATCTCATTTTACTTGTATTAAACTATGGTGATGAGTTTACAGAAGAGGACGAGCGTTTATTTGAAGCTGTTTCAGGTATGGAAACAATTGTTATCATTAATAAAACGGATCTTCCTCAAAAGATAAATATGGAAAGGGTTAAGGAACTTGTTAAAGACAATCCAATTGTTACAACCTCTTTACTAGAGGAAAAAGGGGTAGATGCGTTAGAAGAAGCTATTTCCTCCTTATTTTTTACTGGAAACGTCGAGGCAAATGATTTAACATATGTATCTAACTCTCGTCATATTGCCTTATTAACACAAGCGAAAAAATCAATTGAAGAGGCAATTTTGGGCGTGGAGTCTGATCTACCAATTGATATGGTTCAAATAGATTTAACAAGAACGTGGGAGCTATTAGGAGAAATTATCGGGGATGCTGTTCACGAAAGCCTAATCAACCAGCTATTCTCACAATTTTGTTTAGGGAAGTAATTCTTTCAAGAGGAGGAAATCAAATTGAGCTATGATGCCGGTAAATACGATGTCATCGTCATTGGTGCAGGGCATGCGGGCAGTGAAGCGGGTTTAGCTTCAGCTCGTCTAGGTGCCAAAACACTGATGCTTACTATAAACTTAGATATGGTTGCATTTATGCCATGTAACCCATCAATAGGGGGACCTGCAAAAGGTACAGTTGTCCGTGAAATCGATGCCCTAGGCGGTGAAATGGCTAAAAATATTGACAAAACGCATATTCAAATGAGAATGCTGAACACAGGTAAAGGTCCTGCCGTTCGTGCGTTACGTGCACAAGCAGACAAGTTTTCTTATCAACACGAAATGAAGAAAACTTTAGAGAATGAACCGAATTTAACCCTTGTTCAAGGAATGGTTGAACGTTTAATTGTTGAGGATGGTGTATGTAAGGGTGTTATCACGAAAACAGGTGCCACATACCATGCGAAAACAGTTGTCATTACAACAGGCACATTTTTGCGCGGTGAAATCATTCTTGGCGAATTAAAGTACTCAAGTGGGCCAAATAACCAACAACCGTCTATTAAATTGTCCGAGCATCTTGAGGAATTAGGCTTTAATTTAGTGCGTTTTAAGACGGGGACACCACCGCGTGTCAACAGTCATACGATTGACTATAGTAAAACAGAAATCCAACCTGGTGATGAAACACCTAGAGCTTTTTCGTATGAAACAACAAAATACATTACCGATCAGCTCCCATGCTGGTTAACATACACAAGTCCAGAAACCCATCAAATCATTGATGCAAATTTACATCGTTCTCCTATGTACTCTGGGATGATTAAAGGTAGTGGACCACGTTACTGCCCATCAATTGAGGATAAGGTAGTTCGATTCCATGACAAGCCAAGACATCAAATTTTTCTTGAGCCAGAAGGAAGAAACACGCAGGAGGTCTATGTTCAAGGACTTTCTACAAGCTTACCCGAGGATGTTCAACATCGTTTGATTGCATCTGTTCCAGGTTTGGAAAATGCGCAAATGATGAGACCGGGATATGCAATCGAATACGATGCTATCGTGCCTACTCAGCTTTGGCCAACACTTGAAACGAAGAAAATCAAAAACCTCTATTCAGCGGGTCAAATTAATGGAACATCTGGATATGAGGAAGCCTCAGCTCAAGGGATTATGGCAGGCATTAATGCCGGACGTCGTGCTCTCGGTAAAGAAGAGGTCATCCTTAGCCGTTCAGACGCTTATATTGGTGTCCTCATCGATGATTTGGTTACAAAAGGTACAGCAGAGCCTTATCGTCTCTTAACGTCTCGTGCGGAGTATCGTCTACTTCTTCGCCACGACAATGCAGATTTACGATTAACAGAGCTAGGTCATGAAATAGGGTTAATTTCTGAAGAACGATACCAAAAGTTCATAGATAAAAAGGCAGCCATTGAACAAGAGATGGAACGTCTTCAAGGTGTCCGAATTAAACCAACAGACGAGGTGCAGGAGTTAATCCGCTCAGTTGGTGGAAGTGAATTGAAGGATGGTATTCTTGCGTCTGACTTGCTAAAGCGACCTGAGATGACATATGAGCATATTCGTAAATTAGCTCCTAGTGACTTAGAAGTTCATCCTGATGTTTCAGAGCAAATTGAAATTCAAATCAAGTATGAAGGATATATTCAAAAGTCCTTACAGCAAGTTGATAAATTAAAGCGGATGGAAGACAAAAAAATCCCAGAAAACATCGATTATGATGCCATTTCTGGATTAGCGAATGAAGCAAAAGCAAATTTGAAAGAGGTACATCCTTTATCGATTGCTCAAGCCTCTAGGATTTCTGGAGTAAATCCAGCAGATATTTCCATTCTGCTCGTTTACCTTGAGCAAGGGAAAATTGCACGCGTTAATTAACGAAACTCCAAGGTGTATTTGATTAACATTGGAAGGAAACATAAAATGGACACTTCATTATTTACATCGATGTTGGAGGAGAAGGGGATTTCCCTTTCTCCAACCCAACTGAATCAGTTTGAAACCTATTTTAAATTATTAATTGAATGGAATGAAAAAATGAACCTTACGGCGATTACAGAGAAGCCTGAGGTCTATTTAAAGCATTTTTACGATTCTATTTCAGCTGCATTTTATTTTGACTTTTCAAAGGAATATTCGATTTGTGATGTAGGAGCGGGCGCTGGATTTCCGAGTATCCCTCTAAAAATCTGTTTTCCAAATTTAAAAATCTCTATTGTCGACTCACTCCAAAAGCGAATTACATTCCTTAACGAGCTTTCTAAGGAGCTTCAGCTTGAAAATGTGACATTTTACCATGATCGAGCCGAAACCTTTGGGCAAAAGGGAGAAATTCGTGAATCATTTGATATTGTAATGGCAAGAGCTGTTGCTAGAATGTCTGTATTAAGTGAATTATGTTTACCGCTTGTGAAAGTAAATGGAACATTTCTTGCAATGAAGGCTGCGTCAGTAGCAGAAGAGCTTGAGGATGGGAAAAAGGCCATTACAACACTAGGTGGCAAACTAAAAGAGGTACATCACTTTTTATTACCCATCGAAAATAGTGATCGAAACATTGTAATAATCGAGAAGAAGAAACCAACACCCCAAAAATACCCTCGTAAACCAGGGACACCAAATCGTTCACCTATCATGTAACTATAATCAGCAGGGGTTTCATCCCCTGCTGATTATGGTTACAGCCTCCGGCGGATGCCGCGATTTTATTATAATTTTTGGGCTTTCAGTTTAACCCCATGAATTAGTAGAAAGATAGTAAGATTTTTATTAAATCCATGTTATAATAGAAGGAATGAGAGAGAAAATAGAGAATTATTAACTTTGTTAAGCACAATTTTCTACTATCTAAGTGGTAGGATGGATGTACGGTGTAACGATATGTGAGGCGTTTAACCCTGGCTAAATAAAGTTAAGCCT
>NZ_JBALOP010000030.1:6985-51084 GCF_036962685.1 Bacillus sp. JJ1566
TCGTGTGGGCCTAAAAAAATCGGGTGCAAATACGCCAAGGCGCATTTGATTAGTGGGAGTTCTAAGGGGTGGTGGAATTATGAAGCATCCATTTTCACGATTATTCAGCATTGGTGAAAAAGATGATAAACAACAAATGAATCAAGAACAGGTGGTAGAAGCACAAGTAGACGATTCAATAGATGATGAGGGTACACACCTAGAGGAAGTACGACAAATTCCGATAAATGAGATTGTTCCAAACCGATATCAACCGAGAACTGTTTTTGCAGAAGATAAAATTAGAGAGCTTGCATTAACCATACGTACTCATGGAATCATTCAACCAATTGTTGTTCGACAATTTGCTGATAATCAATATGAGATCATTGCTGGTGAGAGACGTTGGAGAGCCGTTCAGACACTTGAATGGGAGACAATTCCAGCAATCATTAAAGAATTTAATGATGCAGAAACTGCATCCGTTGCGTTGATCGAAAACCTACAACGCGAAGAATTGTCAGCAATTGAAGAAGCGTATGCTTATGCTAGATTACTAGAATTACATAGTCTTACACAAGAAGCGTTAGCTCAGCGATTAGGAAAAGGTCAGTCGACAATCGCCAATAAGCTGCGTTTATTAAAGTTGCCCGAAGAAGTCAAACAAATGCTTATGCAAAAGAAGCTCACTGAGCGACATGCGAGAGCCCTAATCCCTCTTAAGGATCCAGAAAAGCAAATTAAGCTTATGCATGATATTATTGAAAAAGAACTAAATGTAAAGCAAACCGAGGACCGGGTCGTTAAAATTCTTGAATTAGAAAAGGAGCAAAAACGACCAAAACCTAAATTCAAAGCAGTCAGTCGTGATATGAGAATTGCGATGAATACAATTCGTCAATCTTTAACGATGGTTGAGGAAAGTGGCGTCAATTTAAATACAGAAGAAGAAGAATTTGACGACTATTTCCAATTTACAATTCGAATTCCTAAAAATAAATAAATCAATCTATTTCCTTACCTTTACGTGGTAAGGGAATTTTTTTTGAAATCATTCTATAAAACAATTTTTCGACAATCTTTTCAGCAAAAAACATTCAAATTATCATAGAAATGTTTCACGTGGAACATTTTTAATGTTAATTTATCAAAAAAAGATAAACCCTATCATTTTTTCATGATAGAATAGTAAAAGTGATAGTTTTAACTTATTCAATTGAAGTTAATAAACTCCGATTGAATAAGTTAAGCCTCTGGCGGATGCCACAGATTTTCAATGGAAACTTTTCGAGCAAGCTCGAAAAAATCTGGGCTCAAATACGCCAAGGCGCATTTGATAAAACCCTCACTTTGTAAAAAAATGTAGAATAAGTAGTTTAAATTGAAAGTAGGTGACATCGTGGGGAAAATCATCTCGATCTCTAACCAAAAAGGTGGAGTAGGGAAAACGACTACTTCTGTTAACCTAAGTGCTTGTTTAGCCTATGTCGGAAAGCGGGTTTTACTTGTCGACATCGACCCTCAAGGGAATGCAACAAGTGGTTGTGGTATAGAGAAAGCAAATGTAGATCAATGCATTTATGATGTGCTAGTTGATGATGTAGAAGCGAAGGATGTTACGGTTCCAACGACAGTTGAAAATTTATATATGATTCCAGCAACAATCCAATTAGCGGGTGCTGAAATTGAGTTAGTGCCAACAATTTCTCGCGAGGTTCGTCTAAAAAGAGCCTTAGATGAAGTTAGAGACCAATATGACTATATTATTATTGACTGTCCACCATCATTAGGTCTGTTAACATTAAATGCTTTAACAGCTTCCGATACAGTGATTATTCCAGTTCAGTGTGAATATTACGCGCTTGAGGGGCTTAGTCAGTTGTTAAATACGATTCGTTTGGTTCAGAAACACCTTAATACAGATTTAATGATTGATGGAGTACTTTTAACGATGCTTGATGCAAGAACAAATTTAGGTATTCAAGTTATTGAAGAAGTAAAAAAGTATTTCCAAGATAAAGTGTATAAAACAATTATTCCAAGAAATGTACGATTAAGTGAAGCTCCGAGTCACGGAGAACCGATCATCATCTATGATCCAAAATCAAGAGGTGCTGAAGTATACTTAGATCTTGCAAAGGAAGTGATTGTGAATGGCTAAAGGGTTAGGTAAAGGTTTTAATGCTTTATTTCCAACGATGGAAGTGGATAAAGAAGAGGTTGTCCAAGAGGTTAAACTGAATGAATTACGTCCGAATCCATATCAACCAAGAAAGACATTTGAGCCTGATGCAATTGCTGAACTAAAGGAATCCATCCTTACACATGGAATTTTACAGCCTTTAATTGTTCGAAAAAGCATTAAAGGATTTCAAATTGTGGCTGGTGAGAGACGTTACCGCGCCGCAAAGGAAGCAAAGTTTGATACAGTTCCAGTTGTTGTTCGAGAACTAGACGAGCAACAAATGATGGAAATTGCATTGCTAGAAAATCTACAGCGTGAGGATTTATCACCAATAGAAGAAGCATTTGCTTACCAATCCTTACTGGACCATTTAAAAGTCACCCAAGAACAGCTTGCAAAAAGAGTAGGAAAAAGCAGACCACATATTGCAAACCATCTTCGTCTTTTATCTCTTCCAAAACATGTACAGATCTTAATTTCAGAAGGGAAATTGTCCATGGGACATGGGCGTACATTATTAGGATTAAAAAAGAAGGAAAAGCTGAATGCAATTGTTGAAAAGGTCCTTGCAGAGGAACTTAATGTTCGTCAATTAGAAGCATTGGTTAATCAAGTGAATCAAAATGTTCCACGTGAAACATCTAAACCACCTAAAAAGGAAAAAGATATCTTTATTAAAGAACAAGAATCCTTCCTTCGCGATCGTTTTGGTACATCTGTCACGATTAAACAAACGAAGAAAAAAGGAAAAATTGAAATTGAATTCTTTTCAAGTGAAGATCTTGAAAGAATTCTTGAACTGTTAGAATCACCAAAAATTTAATAATGATTAATAGAAAACCTGCATGTTTTTATTTTTTTAAATAAGACCGTGCAGCGTTTTTTATTACTTACAAAAATTTTTACTTAGGGGAAATGAAAATTGGTTCTATTAGGAACGATTGTAAACGGGTTGTGTATTGCAGTTGGAACCTTATTAGGAAAGGTATTACATCGAATTCCTGAAAGGGTCAAAACAACTGTAATGCATGGGATTGGACTCGCTGTTTGTTTGTTAGGAATTCAAATGGGGCTAAAAAGTGAACAGTTTTTAATTGTTATTTTTAGTTTAGTATTTGGTGCTATACTCGGCGAATGGTGGGGTCTTGAAGACAATTTAAACAAGTTAGGAAAATGGATTGAAAAGAAGGTAGGCTCTTCCTCAGATGAGGGCACAATTGCAAAGGGATTTGTTACGGCTACCTTGATATTTGTAATAGGTGCAATGGCAATCATTGGTTCACTTGATAGTGGTTTACGGAACGATCATAGTGTTCTTTATACAAAGTCAATTCTTGATGGATTTACTAGTCTAATATTATCAACAACGTTGGGTATCGGTGTACTATTTTCTGCAGTTCCTGTTATCCTTTATCAGGGATCTATTGCATTGTTTGCGACACAAATTGATAAGTGGGTTCCAGTAGAGCTAATGGACTCGTTTATTGTCGAAATGACAGGAGCCGGTGGCTTGATGATTATTGCGATAGGAACAAATCTGTTAGGCATAACAAATATACGTGTTGCCAATCTTTTACCTGGTATCCTTGTTGTGGCAATCCTTGTCTCAGCAATGTATTATTGGAATTCAATTGTGTAACTTAAAATGCGCAAATACGCCAAGGCGCATTTGAGCTATTTACACATACTATTTTTTAAACCTCTTCTTTCACAGAAGAGGTTTTTTTATAAAGTAAAACGGTCTTTCTCAATCGAATCAAGCTCCATTTTTCGTAGGTACTTGAACTCTGCTTTGCAAATACCACTTGAAATGGTATTTGCTATTCTCATTACTAAACTCAATCTTGTATTTTGGAGGACAAAAAACTCCATAAATCCACTCACATTTACTATCCCTGTTATATGCATGTCCCCGATAGGGGTTAATTCCTTGTTTACGCCCGCACCAGGCTTAATTGGGCCCTCACCAATAGTAATTGTCCCCACACTTTTTAATCTGCCTAAACAGGCATCTATTCCGATAATAAAAGGGTTAGAATATATCTGCCTTATTTCCTCAATCTTATCTTGAAGATTAACTGCATGAATAGGTTCGTCCAATGTGCCATATACATGGAAGTGGGACAGTCCTTTTTCAGTGATTTTTGTGCCGATTAAAGGCCCGAGACAATCGCCAGTGGAGCGGTCTGTACCGATACAAAAGATAATAATTGGTTGATTGGTCGTTGGTGGGAGCATTGAAGTGATTTTTAGGGCTATTTGGTGGTCAGCTAGTTCTTGATCATGTGGAATGCGAAAAGGTTCATTTTTTAGATGGTCAAATAGTTTGTATCTAAGATTCATAGGTTTTCACCCCTTTTTAACTGTAGTAACAGTATACGGAAGAATCTTATATTCTATACATCTGAATACAAAAGAATCTTAGAATTGCAAATTGCTCGTTTTAGATAGAAGAAATATGAGTGGTGGGGGGATTATATGTTTCTAGCAGGGGTCCGGTGGATGTTTCTCATTCTAGGCACAGCTATTGGTGCAGGTTATGCATCAGGAAGAGAAATTTGGCAGTTTTATGGTGAGCAGAGTGGCTTAGCCATCATTATCTTTACCTTTATTTTTATCATTTGCTGCTATATCATTATGAAAATCAGCTATGAAAAAAAAGCAGAGCATTTTGTTCCAGTTTTAAAAGAATTAGTAGGAGAAAAGGTTTCACATGTGTATGATGTGATTACGATATTATACTTATTTTCTACCACTGTTGTGATGTTGGCGGGTGGTGGTGCTACGTTAGAGTTGTTTAATATTCCGTTTTGGTGGGGGATTATCATTTTCGGCTTTCTCCTTGTTTTGGTCTTTTTATGGAATATTAATGGTCTGGTCTCCATTAATATGGCAATTATTCCAGCCTTAATTATTTTTTTGGTCACGGTTTTGTTTATTTTCCTAACATCGGGTGGTAAGGAATTTTCCTTTCTTCTCCATGAACAGAGCAATTGGCCGTCAGCATTTACATTTACAGCACTCAATATTTTACCCCTTGTTGCTGTGTTAGGTGCAATTGGAAAAGAGATGAGATCAAAAGGGGAGGCCTGGGTTGCAAGTATTGGAAGTGGATTGTTTTTAGGCTTTATTACTTTTATTTATAATGAGGCACTAATTGAAGTGGCACAAGAAATTATGCTATATGAAATTCCGTTGTTTGTGATTCTGAAAGGTTTCCCTTACGTAGCTGTTTTTATAATGTCCATCCTCTTATTTGGAGCGATATTCACAACCGCAGCATCAGGCCTTTTAGGATTATCCACAAGGTTTAAAGAAAAAATGAAAATGCCGTTGTGGATGATTTCCATTTTACTAATTTTGTCGATGGCTCCGTTTACCACATTTGGTTTTTCAACCCTTGTTTCGATTTTATATCCTTTATATGGAATTGCTAATTTATATTTGTTAGCTGTCATTTTGCTTTATCCAATTGTAAATCGCTACAATTTTAAATGATTTCCTGTTACAATACAACATATAGAATGGGTAAAGGGTGAATGTCATGGTTGATAAAGACTACGGATTACATGATATTGTTGAAATGAAGAAACCTCATCCGTGCGGAACAAATAAATGGAAAATCATTCGACTAGGGATGGATATACGAATTAAATGTGAGGGCTGTGAACATAGTGTTCTAATTCCACGAAAAGAATTCGGAAGAAAAATGAAAAAGATTCTCGTGAAGCATGAGGAATAAAGCCTTGTGCTTTTTTTGGTGGAAAAATTTTGCGTGATATGCTGATTCTTTTTTATAGAATTTTTGAACAGGTAATTTATAATAAAGGATATGATATTTGGAGCAATCTAGGGAGATGAGTGGAGTGGCCACATTTAAATCTGCATGCCCGTTAAATTGTTGGGATAGCTGTGGTTTTGTCGTTGAAGTAGAAGATGGGAAAATTGTAAAAATAGATGGGGATAAAGAACATCCTATTACGAAGGGGAAAATTTGCGGAAGAGGTCGTATGCTGGAAGCAAGAACAAATTCTGACGACCGGGTTCTTTATCCCTTGAAAAAAATAGATGGAGAGTTTCAAAGAATTACGTGGGAACAGGCTTTGACGGAAATTTCGGCGAAACTTTTAGAAGTGAAGCTGAAATTTGGTTCCACATCCGTTTTGCATAGCCATGACTATGCAAATGGGGGGCTATTAACGAAAATTCCGAATCGCTTTTTTAATTGTTTTGGCGGTGCGACTGAATTAATAGGCAGCATATGTTGGGGCTCAGGTATTGAGGCGCAAAATTGGGATTTTGGAAATGCAGCAAGCCACGCTCCTACGGATATTTATAATAGTAAAAATGTAATTATCTGGGGAAGAAATGTAACACGCACAAACATGCATCTGTTTGCTTATTTACAGGAAGTGAAAAAGAAGGGTGTCAATCTAATTGTCATTGATCCAATCTATAATGGTACAGCTAAGATTGCCAATTCATATATCCCTATAACTCCTGGAATGGATGGTTTTTTGGCGATTGGAATTATCAAGGAATTGCTTCACTTAGGACTACAGGATAACGATTTTATTGAAAAATATACAGTTGGTTTTGAGGATTTAGTGGATCTGATTGACTCCATTTCATTGGAGGAAATTGAGAAAGTGACAAATGTTCCACGTGAAACAATTGCACATTTAGCTCATGTTTATAGTGATGGTCCAACCGCAACCTATATGGGATTAGGAATGCAACGTTACGCAAATGGGGGAAATACTATCCGTTTAATTGATGCTCTTGTTGCAGTTAGTGGAAATATTGGAGTTCCTGGTGGTGGTGCTAATTTTGGAAATACGCAGGTTGGCCAAAGCTTTGATAGTGAAGCATTGACACTTCCTGAGAGGAAGAAAGCATCAAGGGCATTTGTTATGACTGAACAAGCGGAAAAAATCTTAACAGCTTCAGAACCTCCAATCAAGATGATCATGGTATCATGTGGAAATCCATTAACGCAGGTACCAAATACAGCTCTTGTGCAAGAAGCTTTTGAGTCAGTAGACACAGTGGTTGTGCTAGAACAGTTCATGACTGATACAGCAAGGTTAGCGGATTATGTGCTACCATCAGCAACTGTTTTTGAGGAAGAGGATATTTACTATTCCTCCATGTATCACCACTATGTCAATTATGGACCCAAACTAGTCGAAGCCCAAGGTGAGGCGAAATCAGATGTATGGATTTGGACCGAGCTAGCAAAAAGACTCGGTTTTGGAGAAGACTTCGACTATACGAGAGAAGAATTTATTAAAATGGGATTAGGTTCATTACAGGATAAAGGAATTACGTTTGAATTAATTAAAGAAAAAAGTCATGTGCCACTTCCAGTACAGCTTGTTCCATGGCAGGACTTTCACTTTAAAACTCGGTCTGGAAAATTTGAATTTACTTCATCCCTTGGGGAGATTAAAGGGTATGATGGTCGCTTGAAAATTTCATATCCGAGGGAATCCATTCATTCAGACCAAGATTTAGCCAAACGATATCCATATTCATTGTTAACGATTCATCCTTTACGCTCGAATCATTCACAACATTATCATTTGATTGAAGGATTGCAATCGGTGAAAGTTGAAATCTCGAAGGATATTGCAGTGCAAAAGGGACTTGAGCCAAATGATATGGTGAGAGTATTTAATGATCGTGGCGAAATTACGGGAAAGGTCCAGATTTTAAAGGATTCATCTCCGAATATTGTTTGTATCGATGAAGGTCAATGGCATATCTTTGGTGGCAGTGTGAACCAACTTACTTCTCACCAGGTTTCCGATAATGGACTTGGTAGTACGTTATATGATTGCCTTGTTGGAATTGAGAAGGAGAACGAATAAGATATTTGGTATTCATCTGAAAGCCGTTTCAAGCTGAAACGGCTTGTATTTTTGATGAGGAATATCTATAATTGTTGAAGGCTAGTATGTTACGGATAAGAGGAGTGGAAAAATCAATGGCGTTAACAGCAGGTATCGTTGGTCTTCCAAACGTTGGAAAATCAACTCTTTTTAATGCAATCACACAAGCAGGCGCGGAATCAGCTAACTATCCGTTTTGTACAATCGACCCAAACGTGGGGATTGTTGAAGTGCCGGATGCGCGTTTAAATAAATTAACAGAATTAGTACAACCCAAAAAGACTGTCCCAACTACTTTTGAATTTACGGATATTGCAGGGATTGTAAAAGGTGCTAGTAAAGGTGAAGGGCTTGGTAATAAGTTCCTATCACATATCCGCCAAGTGGATGCGATTTGTCATGTTGTACGTTGTTTTGCAGATGACAATATTACGCACGTAGCAGGTAAAGTAGACCCAATTGCGGATATTGAGACAATTAATTTAGAGCTTATTTTAGCTGATTTAGAATCAGTAGATAAGCGTATTGACCGTGTTGGGAAGCTTGCAAAGCAAAAGGACAAGGATGCTGTTGCAGAGCATGAAGTGCTAGTGATATTAAAGGAAGCATTCGAAACTGAACAGCCGGCTCGTGCAGTTGAATTTACGGATGAACAAATGAAGTATGTAAAAGGTATGCATTTACTAACAAGTAAACCAGTTTTATACGTTGCTAATGTTGGTGAAGATGATGTAATGGACCCTTCTTCAAATGAGTACGTTCAATTGGTTCGTGAGTTTGCACAAAAGGACAATGCTGAAGTCATTGTTGTTTGTGCGAAGATTGAGTCAGAGATAGCGGAGCTTGATGGGGAAGAAAAGGCAATGTTCCTTGAAGAGCTTGGTATTGAGGAATCTGGACTTGATCAATTGATTCGTACTGCGTATCATTTATTAGGCCTTGCAACATATTTTACAGCTGGTGTACAAGAGGTTAGAGCGTGGACGTTTAGAAAAGGAATGAAAGCACCACAGTGTGCAGGGATCATTCACTCTGATTTCGAACGAGGATTTATTCGTGCAGAGACAGTATCGTACGAAGATTTGCTTGCAGGTGGATCGATGAATGCTGCTCGTGAGGCAGGTAAGGTACGTCTTGAAGGGAAAGAATATATTGTTCAAGACGGAGATGTTATCCACTTCCGATTTAATGTATAAGAGATGTTGAAAGTAGCCACAGGACGGAGTATTCGTTTTGTGGCTTTCTTCTAATCAAATGCGCCTTGGCGTATTTGCGCCCGATTCTTTTAGGCCCACACGAGGTGGGTCACACAGACGTTGCCACAGGATGTCGCGATCTTAGTCTTTGATCCTAAGCTCGAAAAGATTCCTTTGAAAAATCGTGGAATCCGCCGGAGGCTTAACTTTGTTTTGCCTGGGTTTGAAATCTACACTGAATTAAATACTGATCCTGAATTAAACTCCAACTATTAGAAGTAGGGGACTGCTGAATAAAGATAAAGATTTCTTGCCTACAATTTATTCATGTGGTATAATATTTTTCTGTGAGTAATTGAAATAATTGCTCCTTGCCCTTTTTAGATAAAGGGCCGTTAGTCCAAAAGGAGGTGTAACGTGATGAGAAAATACGAAGTTATGTATATCATCCGTCCAAACATTGATGATGAAGCGAAAAAGGCTTTAGTTGAGCGTTTTAATGGCGTTTTAACTGACAATGGTGCGGAGATTACAAACGTAAAAGAATGGGGTAAGCGTCGTTTAGCTTATGAAATCAATGATTTCCGCGATGGTTATTACATGATTCTTAACGTAATGTCAAACGCTGAAGCTGTTAGCGAATTCGATCGTTTAGCGAAGATCAGTGAAGACATTATCCGTCATATCATTGTTAAAGAAGAAGAATAAGAATTTTTATAGAGTATAGACTCTGTTTCAATATCCTGTTAAGGAGATGGTTCTGATGATGAATCGCGTAGTTCTCGTTGGGAGACTTACAAAGGATCCTGAATTACGATATACCCCAAGTGGAGTTGCAGTTGCAACCTTTACACTTGCAGTGAATCGAACATTTACGAATCAGTCAGGCGAACGTGAAGCTGACTTCATTAATTGCGTCATATGGCGCCGACCAGCCGAAAATGTGGCAAACTTCCTAAAGAAAGGAAGCTTAGCAGGCGTCGATGGTCGTCTTCAAACAAGAAATTATGAAGGTCAGGATGGCAAACGCGTATATGTTACTGAGGTTGTAGCGGAAAGTGTTCAGTTCCTTGAACCTAGAAATGCGAATGACCAACAGCGCAGCGGTGGAGGTAACTTTGGTGGAAACCAAGGCGGAGGCTATGGTGGCAATCAAGGTGGCTATGGTGGCAACCAGGGTGGAAATCAAGGCGGTGGCCAAGGTGGATACTCTCCATTTGGACAGAGTCAGAACCCAAATCAAAACCAAGGACCTACAAGAGTAGACCAAGATCCATTTGCAAATGATGGACAGCCTATCGATATTTCAGATGACGATCTACCGTTCTAACTTGTAAGTGAATCGTATAAATTAAAACTTAAAAAAGGAGGGAAAATCGATGGCAGGCGGACGTAAAGGTGGACGTGCAAAGCGTCGTAAAGTGTGTTACTTCACAGCTAATGGAATTACACACATCGATTACAAAGAAGTAGATTTACTTAAAAAATTCGTTTCTGAGCGTGGTAAAATTTTACCTCGTCGTGTAACAGGTACAAGCGCAAAATACCAACGTAAATTAACTGTTGCTATTAAACGTGCTCGTCAAATGGCATTATTACCATATGTATCTGGTGAATAATAAAGAAAAGCGATGATCGTCACAATGCGGTCATCGCTTTTTTTCTTTATTTTTATTAAGGGAACCAAGAGAATCGTCCCTATGGTTCCTATTGTGTAATTACATAGTTTGTTTTTGAATAAAAAAACGAGGTGAAGCGACGATGAGTAAAACCAAAACTACAGAGCATGAAATAAAGGAACCTAGCATCGCAATACTGTTAAATGTGAAGGAGTAAAACACAGGGTCCATTCCTTCTGGTGCGTACATGCCCCAGTATATGAATCCTGCAAGAAAATGCCAAAAGTAACGTGCTACACTTCCTACAAATATTGCGAAGACAATAATACCTATACCTAAGCCCTTTTTATTATTATTTAAAGCTTTTTGAACTGGATTTTTAAGTAAACCAGCAAAGCCTATAAAAGGAAAAGCAATAACAAACTCAATAAAACCTTGTAATGGATGAATAATTTGAGGATCAAATACAAGCTGTAATAATCCCCAAATTAATCCCGAAAGAAATCCTGTTTTGAATCCCCATCTTAAAGAAATGATAAAAACGGGAACCATTGCAAAAGAAATAGATATTGTAGCGATTTTAATAGACGGTACAAACATGTCTAACGCTAGTGCTAATACTGCAAAAATAGCTGCTTCAATCATTGGTTGTAATTTAGTACTTCTCATAAAAAAAATCCCCCTTGAAGTATGTTTTAATAATAACGTACCCCAAAGGAGAACAACTTTAATAAAAGTATATGTTCTCAAGTATCTCCACATTCCTACGCTAGTATTAACTAACAGGTTCGAAGGGTCTGAACTCTTAACGTTCACTCTCAGCAAAATTGCTCCCCTTGTGGTTACGTTTTACTTATAATTACTATCATAATAGAAAATAGGGAAAAGTAAAACAAAAAGTTTCTGCACAGAGGAACTTTGACTAAAGACTGATACGTCCCGTGTCAAATGTCAAGTCACCACATCCTGTGGAAGTCAAAGGTTGAAGACTTTCTAGTAAAACTTTAAAATAGAAGGTGATTTAAAAAAAGTTTGTGTTTTTAATGTCTAGCGCAAGGCGCCATCGGCTCGAGGTCATAAGCCAATCGCTTCGGAAGGTAAAATACACCTTCTGTCAGCGCTCGTCTTATGCTTGCGCCGATAAGCGAGCGCCTTGCGCTTTTCTAAAAAGTTGAGGTGAAAAGGTGAAAAAAGCAAAAATTATAACAGAAGGGGCTATGTTATTAGCAATATATAGTGTACTGTTACTACTTACTTTATATGTCCCACTACTTGGAATCGTGCTTTCATTCCTTTTGCCCATTCCATTTATCCTGTTTACGGTGAAATATAGGGTAAAGCAGTCAATGCTATTTATTCTAATTGCCTTTTTATTATCGGGGCTATTAGGCTCTGTCTTTGGGATCATACATACGATTATGTTTGGAATTTCAGGAATTTTACTTGGTGAATTAATTAACCGTGGAAGAAGTGGAATTGAGTTATTTTTAGGTTCCTGTTTATCGTATTTGTTTTCAATCGTGCTGCTGTATGTAACAGCGGTTTTGATACTACAAATTGATGTCTATGACCTAATCCGTGAAAGCTCACGGGAATCTTTTGCAATGGCTGAGAGTATAATGAGGGCAACAGGGGGCGAAGTGAATACGGAGGCCATTGCGCAACTAGAAGAGTCGATTGAGATGATGCAATACATGATCCCAAGCATGTTTGTTTTAATTGCAATGGTTTTAGCTTTTGTAACAGTTGTAGCAATGAAACCGGTGCTTGTTCGACTTCAGGTGAAAATGAATCCATTCCCACCGTTTCGTGAGATTTCGTTTCCTAAGAGTATTTTATGGTATTATTTACTGATTTTACTTTTTAGCTTTGTTGAACTGGAAAAGGGCACGTTTGGGTATACTGCCTTTTTAAATCTCTTTTTTGTTTTGCAGTGGTTTATGGTGATTCAAGGCTTGTCTTTCATTTATTATTTCTGTCATCAAAAAGGAATCACAAAGGCCGTGCCAATTGTACTAACAATCTTAACACCATTTCTCCTTTATATTATTCGAATCTTAGGTATAATTGACTTAGGATTCCAACTGCGAAATCGAATTAATGGAAAGAAGTAAAACAAAGCTTTAGGAGCTGAAAATTACATGCCAGACTTTTATAAAAGGAAGTTATTTCGCTATCCTATCTATGCATTGCTTGTGATAACAAGTGTTTTTAGTGCAGTTCTCATTTTTTATCATTGGATGATTGGGTTAGCATGTTTTCTGCTCCTTGGATTCATTGTCTATTTTTTAATAAAAGCAAACTCCCTTCTAAAAAAGGAAATGGAGCATTATATCTCGACCCTTTCGTATCGTTTAAAAAAGGTTGGCGAAGAAGCATTAATGGAAATGCCAATTGGAATCTTACTTTATAATGAGGAGTTTCAGGTTGAGTGGGCTAATGCCTATTTATCAAACTTTCTTGATGCGGATACGCTAGTGGGAAGATCCCTTTATGATGTTGAAGAACTAATTGTTCCTTTAATTCAACAGGAGATTGAAAGTGAGACAATTACGTTAAACGAGCAGAAATTCAAGGTCATTATAAAGAGAGAAGAACGTTTGCTTTATTTCTTTGATGTAACTGAACAAATGGAAATTGTACAATTGTATGAGGCTGAGCGAACGGTATTAGGGATTATCTTTTTAGATAATTATGATGAAGTAACCCAAGGGATGGATGATCAACGAAAAAGCTCGTTAAATAGTCAGGTTACGTCAATCATAAATGAATGGGCAACCGAACATGGTGTGTTTTTAAAGAGGACTTCATCTGAGCGATTTATTGTAGTGTTAAATGAAGAAATCCTGTCCAATCTTGAAAAAACAAAATTTACCATTTTGGATGATGTGAGAGAAAATACTGCAAAGGATAGTGTTGCACTAACTTTAAGTATTGGGATTGGAATTGGGGTTCCCACACTTCCAGAACTAGGAGTAGCAGCACAATCAAGTTTGGATCTTGCATTGGGACGTGGTGGAGACCAAGTTGCGATTAAACTACCGAATGGAAAAGTTAAGTTTTATGGCGGCAAAACGAACCCGATGGAAAAACGGACTAGAGTCCGCGCTCGTGTGATTTCACATGCATTAAAGGAAATTGTCTCAGATAGCGATAAAGTCATCATAATGGGCCATAAATACCCTGATATGGATGCAGTAGGGGCTTCTATCGGGATTTTAAAAGTGGCACAAATGAACCATAAAGAAGGGTATATTGTTTTAAATCCGAATGAAATTGATTCAGGTGTAGGACGGTTACTTGAGGAAGTCAAGGAAAATACGGAGCTTTGGTCGTATTTTATTACACCGGAGCAAGCTCTTGAAATCGCTACAAATGATACGCTGCTCGTGATTGTTGACACGCATAAGCCATCGCTCGTCATTGAGGAAAAACTCGTATCCAAAATTGATAAAGTAGTGGTCATTGACCATCACCGGCGCGGTGAGGAGTTTATTCAATCACCATTACTGGTATATATGGAGCCATACGCATCATCAACAGCTGAGTTGGTAACAGAGCTTCTTGAATACCAGCCGAAGCGGAAGAAAATCGATATGCTTGAAGCAACTGCCTTACTTGCGGGAATCATTGTCGACACAAAGAGCTTTACGCTTCGAACCGGTTCAAGAACATTCGATGCAGCATCCTATCTACGGGCTCAAGGTGCAGATACCGTCCTTGTCCAGAAATTCCTGAAGGAAAACATGGATCATTTTAAAAAGCGTTCAAGATTGATTGAGTCAGCATTTATTTATAAAAATGGAATTGCAATTGCAAAAGGGAAAGAAAATGAGACTTACGACCAAGTAATGATTGCTCAAGCAGCAGATACATTGCTTACAATGAATGATGTCGTCGCTTCATTCGTGATTTCACTCAGACATGACTTACGAGTTGGAATCAGTGCTCGTTCATTGGGAGAGGTCAATGTCCAATTGATTATGGAAGGTTTAGGTGGCGGTGGCCATTTGACAAATGCGGCTACGCAGATAGAGGATACAACAATAGAAGAAGCAGAAGAACAGCTACTTTTAGTAATAGATGAGTATTTAGAGGGAGGTACCAAGGAATGAAGGTTATTTTCTTAAAAGACGTAAAAGGAAAAGGTAAAAAGGGAGATGTGAAAAACGTATCAGACGGGTATGCACACAATTTCCTACTCAAGCAAAACCTTGCGATTGAAGCAACACCAGCAAATATGAAAACATTAGAAGCAAAGAAAAATAAAGAATCAAAAGAAGCTGCAGAAGAATTAGCACAGTCAAAGCAATTGAAAGAAAAGCTTGAGACTTTAACTGTTGAATTGCAAGCAAAAGCGGGCGAGGGCGGTCGTTTATTCGGTTCTGTAACAAGTAAGCAAATCGCTGATGAGCTTGCGAAGAAGCACGGAATCAAAATTGATAAGCGTAAATTTGATCTTCCAGATGGAATTAGAGCATTAGGCTTTACAAACGTATCTGTAAAATTACATCCTGAAGTTACAGCAACTGTGAAGGTACATGTCAAAGAACAGTAATTTCCATTGAAATTGAATAGAGAAAACAGATAGAATGAAAAATGTGGTTTTGTTTACAGACAAGATCACATTTTTTCATATAACAAGCTTTTTCATATCGAAATTAGTATAATAAATAGATAGACTAATAAAGTTATGAACTTACTAATAAAGGGAGTGGAGAATAGTTGAGTGACATTTTTGCAGATCGTATTCCTCCGCAAAATATCGAGGCGGAACAAGCAGTTTTAGGTGCGATTTTTCTAGAACCAAGCTCACTAACTCTTGCTTCGGAACTTTTAATTCCAGAAGACTTTTATCGGACAGCCCACCAAAAGATTTTTGATGCAATGCTAAATCTCTCAGATAAAGGGGAACCGGTCGACCTTGTAACGGTTACATCTGAGTTAGCTGATGCGAAAATTTTAGATGAAATAGGTGGAGTATCTTACTTAAGTGATTTGGCAGGCTCTGTACCAACAGCCGGCAATATTGAATATTATGCGAAGATTATTGAAGAAAAGTCAATTTTACGTCGACTCATTCGTACAGCAACAACAATTGCAACGGATGGTTATTCACGCGAAGACGAAGTTGATGCTCTTCTAGGCGAGGCCGAAAAAAATATTATGGAAGTGGCGAACCGTAAAAATGCGGGTGCTTTCCAAAATATTAAGGATGTTCTTGTCCAAACCTATGATAATATTGAAACCCTTAATAATCGTGTAGGTGATATTACTGGAATCCCAACAGGGTTTACTGAGCTTGACAAGATGACAGCTGGATTTCAACGAAATGATTTAATTATCGTAGCAGCCCGTCCATCTGTTGGTAAGACAGCCTTTGCGCTTAATATTGCGCAAAACGTAGCAACAAAGACAGATGAGAATGTTGCCATCTTTAGTCTTGAGATGGGTGCTGAGCAGCTTGTGATGAGGATGCTTTGTGCAGAAGGAAATATCAACGCTCAAAACCTACGTACAGGCTCATTAACACCTGAGGATTGGGGTAAGCTTACGATGGCAATGGGAAGCTTATCTAACTCAGGGATTTATATTGATGATACTCCAGGTATTCGTGTAAATGAGATCCGTTCAAAATGCCGAAGACTTAAGCAGGAGAGTGGCTTAGGGATGATTCTTATAGACTACCTACAGCTAATTCAAGGAAATGGGAGAAGTGGAGAAAACCGTCAACAGGAGGTTTCTGAAATCTCACGTTCTTTAAAGGCATTAGCCCGTGAGTTGAAGGTTCCAGTTATTGCCTTGTCACAGCTTTCCCGTGGTGTTGAACAAAGACAGGACAAGCGTCCGATGATGTCAGATATTCGTGAATCAGGAAGTATCGAGCAGGATGCTGATATTGTAGCCTTCTTATACCGTGATGATTATTACGACAAAGAATCAGAGAATAAGAATATTATTGAGATTATCATTGCAAAGCAACGTAACGGACCAGTAGGAACAGTTTCGTTGGCATTCGTAAAGGAATATAATAAATTCGTCAATCTCGAACGTAGATTTGATGATACTGGTATCCCACCGGGGGCGTAATGCAAAAAAGTGTGTATGGTGCGCAGTTTTAGGCGACAAGCATAAGACGAGCGTGGACAGAAGCTGCACTTTACCTTCTGAAGAGATTGGCTTAGACCAGAGAGTCGATGGCGCCAGAAACTAGACAAAAAAGACGTGTCACATTTGTGAATACGTCTTTTTTTAATCTATGCCAATTTATCTATGGAACAATTTAAAAAAGAAGTCTTTCGATGTGCAAAATCGACAGGAGTCTTTAAAAAATGCGTCATTTTATAAGAGGAAAGACTCATATTAGTGTCAAAATCCTACAATTTTCATGTAAAATATGTCAGTAATACTACAATTATATTACATATTGGAAACTACTATACTATTTTTCTAATTCTATGGTAAATTAATAAAGTATAAAATAGAGAGATTTGTCGAACTATCGAATACGTCTTGGCGTATTTTGTAAGACAACGCTTTTCAACTCACAGGGTGAGAGGAACGAGTATTTCGGACAAGCAACCTTTGTTTAGGGAGGAAAGACCGTGTCAAACCAAAATAAAAAAGAAAAAGCACCAAGAACATACATGACTTTGTTTAAACGAGTTGCTATTACTTCTGTAGCACTTTCAACTCTAGTGTTTGGAA
Source organism: Bacillus sp. JJ1566 (assembly GCF_036962685.1). NCBI lineage: Bacteria > Bacillati > Bacillota > Bacilli > Caryophanales > Bacillaceae > Bacillus > Bacillus sp. JJ1566. The sequence goes on from NZ_JBALOP010000030.1 coordinate 24,567, forward strand.
CTGTATCAGCTGATACTAAAATCCAAACTGTGTATCACGTATACATAGATGGCAAAAGAGTCGGAACAGTTGACTCAAGAAATGTTGTTGAAAAAGTAGTTAATCAAAAAGTAGGTTCTTTAAAGGAACAGTATCAAGAATTATCCTTAGTCGCAGATAATATATCAGTTGTCGAAGAACAAGCTTTTCTTCCGACATTTAATAATGCTACTGCTGTAAAGAAGCTAGAAACTGAGCTTGAGATTGCAGCAGAAGTGAAAGCTATTACAGTGGATGGAGAACCAGTTGCATACCTTAAGAATGAGGAAGATGCAAACGAGGCTCTTAAACAGCTTAAATTACAATATGTAAACGAAGATGAACTAAATGAGCTTGAAGCTAGAGCAAACTCGGAAGAGCCATTACCAGCATTAGCTGAAGGACAATCTCGTTTATTAGACGTTTCATTTGTAGAAAAAGTTTCAATTTCAGATGAAAAAGTTTCACCAAATCAAGTTCATAGCCCAACAGATACTGTTACTTTGCTTCAAAAGGGAACTTTAGAAGAGAAAAAGTATCAGGTTCAAGAAGGGGATGTACTAGGTTCTATCGCAGTCGCTCATGATTTAAAAACGGCTGAGTTATTAGCGTTAAATCCAGAAATGACAGAAGATACATTGCTTCAAATTGGACAAGAGTTGAATGTAACAGCATATAAGCCGTTTTTAACTGTTGTTGTAAAAAAGGAGCAAAGTAAAAAAGAAACAATTAAGTTTGAAACAAAAGTTAATGAAAATTCAAATATGTATAAAGGTGACAGAAAAGTAACCCAAGAAGGCCAAGATGGCGAAAAGACTGTTCACTATGAATATAAAATGATCAATGGCGTTTCAATAGAAACGAATAAAGTTAATGAAACCATTAATAAAGAACCAGTAACTGAGATTATTGAAAAAGGAACAAAGGTTGTTCCTTCTCGAGGATCTGGTCAGCTTGCATGGCCAACAGTTGGTGGTTATATCTCTAGTCACGTTGGCTATAGATGGGGAAGGCTCCATAAAGGAATTGATATTGCGAGACCAAGCAATTATGCGATTAAAGCAGCAGACAATGGGACTGTTGTTGAAGCTGGCTATGACGGAAGTTTCGGTAATAAAATTGTGATTAACCATAACAATGGAATGAAAACAATTTATGCACATATGTCTTCACTTAATGTAAGTGTTGGACAAACTGTCACTAGGGGTCAACAAATTGGTGTAATGGGGTCAACCGGTAACTCAACAGGAACTCATCTACATTTTGAATTATATATAAATGGGGCTTTGAAAAACCCGTTAGAATATCTAAAATAAATCAGACTCAAAACCTTCAGCATGATGCTGAAGGTTTTTTCATAAGTATAAAGAACGATAACGAGGGAAAAGGAAAGGATGAACGTCCTATATCATTGATTTTTTTCACATAATCTGATGATATACCTCCCTTTTTCTGCTAAAGTTAGAAATAAAGGAGCAAAATAAAAGGAACAATTCGAATTATATAAAGGGACCTAACTTTGTTCAGTTAGGTTTTGACTCTAACTAAACAAAGTTAAAGCCTCCGGCGGATGCCACGATTTTTCAGAGGAAGTTTTTCAGCATTAACTGGCACTAAGCCCTAAATGAGGGCAAAGTGCCAGTAAAAGCCTGATTGGTTCAACTAACAATCTGTGGCAAAATACTCCACAGATTGAAGTTTTACTGTATCTCGCCGTAAGATCAAAGACTAAAAACGCCACTTCCTGTGGCAACGTCTTTATGACCCACTTCGTGTGGGCCTAAAAATCGGGCACAAATATGCCAAGGCGTATTTGATTAGAATTCATTTCATTGTAAAGGAGAAAAGATAATGGAAAAAGTAATTCTTGTAGTTGATGATGAGAAACCAATTGCGGATATATTACAATTTAATCTTGAAAAAGAAGGATATAAGGTGTTTTGTGCCTATGATGGCAATGAAGCATTAGAAAAGGTTGAGGAAGTGGACCCAGACCTTATTCTTCTCGACATTATGCTACCTCATAAAGACGGCATGGAGGTATGTCGTGAAGTTCGAAAAAAACACGATATGCCAATCGTAATGTTGACGGCAAAGGATTCTGAAATTGATAAAGTACTAGGACTTGAGCTTGGTGCAGATGATTATGTAACAAAGCCCTTTAGCACAAGAGAGCTGCTTGCACGTGTAAAGGCAAACCTACGTAGACACCAACAAATTTCCGAGGCAGTTAGCCAGGATACATCTAGTGAGATTACAGTAGGTTCGCTTGTCATCCACCCTGATGCATATGTGGTAAGTAAACGTGGTGAAACGATTGAATTAACGCACCGTGAATTTGAACTCCTGCATTATTTAGCGAAACACTTAGGTCAAGTCATGACAAGAGAGCATTTATTACAAACCGTATGGGGCTATGACTATTTTGGGGACGTACGAACAGTAGATGTAACCGTTCGTCGTTTGCGTGAGAAAATTGAAGACAGCCCCAGCCATCCAACATGGATAGTAACAAGACGTGGAGTGGGCTATTATTTACGAAACCCTGATCAGGAGTAAATCCGACAATGAAAAGACTAGGTTTTTTTCAGTCCATTCACTTTAAATTTGCACTTATTTATTTGCTGCTCATCTTAATTGCGATGCAAATTATTGGGGTGTATTTTATTGGGAAACTGGAGCTGCGATTAGTAGAAAACTTTAAAGTATCGTTAAATGAACGGGTCAATATGCTTTCTTTTAGCATGGAGCAGGAAATGATTAAGGAGAGGGAGGACCCCTCCACATTAGAAAAGGATATTCGGAACATTTTACAAGACTATGAGTCAGAAGATATTCAAGAAATCCAGGTAATTAATAATAAAAGCCGTGTGATCGGAAGTTCAGACCCGTACAACCAAGGAATTGTTGGGAGAAAAACTAATCTGAATTTGGTTAAACGTACGTTATTACTTGGTGACAACCCTGATGACGTACGTTTAGACAAACAATCATTGGATCGCGTGTATGAATCCTCCACTCCAATTCGCTCAAATGGAGACATTATTGGTGCAATTTATTTAATTGGTAGGATGGAAAATGTCTATGATGACATTAAAGAAATCAACGACATTTTTGTAACAGGGACAGGGATTGCGATGGCGATTACAGCTATTCTCGGAATCTTTGTTGCCCAAACCATTACGAGACCAATCTCCGCGATGAGGAAGCACGTGCTGGATTTGGGAAGAGGGAATTATTCGAAAAAGGTAAGGGTGTTTGGTCACGACGAGATTGGTCAACTAGCGATGACCTTTAATAATTTATCCACTAAAATCCAGGATGCACAGGCGACAACAGAAGGGGAACGTCGAAAGCTTTCCTCTGTATTAACACATATGACGGACGGAGTAATTGCCACTGACAAAAAGGGACGGATTATTTTAATTAATACACCTGCAGTCAATATGCTTGATGTTTCACGTGAAACAGTACTAAACCAATCCATTGTATCCGTCTTGGGATTAGATGAACAATATACGTTTGAGCAGCTTGTTCATGATATTGATACGGAAATACTTGATTTTAGTACCCATAAAAAGCAATACATTATTAAGGTTAGTTTTTCAGTTATTAAGAAGGAGTCAGGCTTTATTAATGGGTTAATTGCTGTTTTATACGATGTCACTGAGCAAGAAAAGATTGAAAGCGAACGAAGAGAGTTCGTTGCAAATGTTTCGCATGAATTAAGAACACCATTAACAACAATGCGGAGTTATCTTGAAGCATTAGCTGATGGTGCTTGGAAGGACGAGAACATTGCTCCGCAATTTTTAAATGTCACACAAACCGAGACAGAGCGAATGATTCGACTCGTGAATGACTTGCTGAAGCTATCAAAACTAGATAGCAAGGACTATCAATTAACAAAGGACTTAGTCAATTTTACAAAATACTTTGATAGAATTATTGACCGTTTTGAAATGACGAAGGAGCAGCATGTGTCTTTCGTACGTCATTTACCTGGGAAGCCAATTTACCTTGAATTGGATCCGGACAAGATTACACAGGTGCTTGATAATATTATTTCAAACGCATTGAAATACTCACCAGAGGGAGGTACGGTTACCTTCCAAGTGGAAGAGGCAAATAATCAAATTGTGATAAGTGTAAGTGACCAGGGTGTTGGGATTCCTAAGGATAATATTAATCGTATTTTTGACCGTTTTTACCGTGTAGATAAAGCACGGACCCGTAAATTAGGAGGAACAGGGTTAGGGCTTGCAATTGCCAAAGAAATGGTCGCTGCTCATGGAGGTAGAATTTGGGCTGAAAGTGAAGAAGGGGTTGGAACAACTGTTTTCTTTACTCTACCAACAGATGAAAATCAAGAGGGGCTAGAGGATGATTGGGATGAAGTATGAAACAATTAAAACTGCCATATTAATCTTCTTGGTGCTTTCAAGCATCGTTCTGACATGGACTTTGTGGACCTATCAGCCCAAATACAAGCACCTAGCGTCTAATGATACAGTGGAGGAAGTTACGGAAAATGTCCAAAAGGATACATTTGAAATTATAAAGCCAAGTAAAATTCTCTATCATATTGAGGGGCAGCATTTTGGAACTTTTAATGGGGCAGAGCTGAATCGAGTGATGAAAGAGATTAGACCATGGGAGATTGATGAGATTCAAAACATTACACATACGGTCCAAGAAAATGGTTTAGCGGATTTTTTGAATCGAAATGGCCATGTTGAAATCTACTTCCCAGACCCATTTCCTTTACAGCTTTATAAAAAGTTTATGAACATTAATGATAAAGAACACTCTCTTATTTCATTTGATCGGTTTGTAATAGATGTTGATTCAGAGGATCAAGGTGAAGGAATTGTATACTTTGTTTCAACAGGTGATAACTTGGTGTATAAGGGCAGGGTTGAGAACAGATTTACAAAAGACTTCAGAAGAACCTTCTATACAACGGCGACGAGATATCCTGAACAGATTGAATATGCACTTTCAGAGACCAATTCGGTCTATTTGCCAAAGGATGACACGATTATAAATCGTTATGAATATTTTATTGATGCGATAAATATAAATACCTTTATTGATCGTTTATTTACAGATTCAAGCCGTGTCAAAAGGGACAGGCTCACAACAGGCGAGTTTTATACAGATGGAACAAGACTTCTGAGAGTCTATAACAATCAGAAATACATTGATTTCATTAACCCGACAAGAATGAGTGGAAATCAGACAAATACAACTGATTTAATACAGACAAGCATTGATTTTGTCAATGAACATGTCGGCTGGACAGATGACTATCGCTTTTTTAGCTGGAATAAGGAAAGCCAAACGACTGTGTTTAAATTATATGTTGAGAACATCCCTGTGTTTAGCAGTAAAAGGCTTGCCGATATCTCACAACATTGGGAAAACAATGAGATTGTGAAATATGTCCATCCAGCCATAAATCTAAAAATTGATTGGAACCCAATCAAAACGAGACTTCTACAGGGAGAAAAGATAATGGAGACCATCACTTCCATGGAGGATTTTAACCCTGAATTGCTTGATAGTGTGACGGTTGCATATGAGATGATGGTGAATGAAGATAATTCCCAGTTTGTTTCACTTCAACCGGTGTGGTTCTACAGGTATAATGGAGTTTGGTCAAAGGTCGAGGATGAGGATATAGGGGGGCATGAAGATGGATTGGAGTAAAACCAAGTCTGTATTTATCATTACCTTCCTCATTCTTAACATCTTTTTAGGGTATCAGCTTGTTCAAAAAAGGGATAGTAGTCAACTGGGTGTCCTTGCAGAACGTAGTATTGGTGAGAAGTTTGCGGATGAAGAAATTTCCTATGAAGCTTTGCCAAAGGAACCAGTGGAATTGAGCTATATTAGCGGGAAGGTTAAGATTTTTACAGAGGAAGATGTAAAAAATCTTAAAAACCAAGAGGTTAGTATTGAAACAGCTGGGGTGTTGAAGGGTGAATTTAAAGAGCCTATTAAAATATCGCTAGCTGACCAAGTCAAAATTCAGCAATTTGTGAAAGACAATTTATTGGATGGTGAGAAATATAGCGTTTGGAGTATTGATGAAAAGGCGGGGACCATTGTTTTGGTTCAACAACATAAGAATTATAAGGTCTTTGGCCAGTCTCTAAATATTAGCGGGGTCGTTTATTTATATGTAAATGAAGAACAAGAAGCCACATCCTATGAACAAACATTAATCCCGGAGTTTTTAGAGCATGAGCTAGAAGAGTTAATTACGCCCATCCAGACCCTTGAAAACCTTTTTGATAATAACCATTTAAAATCAGGCAGCCATGTGTCTAAAGTGGAAATTGGGTATTACCCACTGCTTCCATATTCGGAATCACAGCTATTAGCACCGACTTGGCATGTTGTCGTTGATGACCAGACAGAGATATTCGTAAATGCTATTGAAGGACAAATTATTGATAAGACGGAGTGAAGGACTATGGGGTTGCATTTTAGTGTGCTTGCAAGCGGGAGCACGGGAAATGCGTTCTATGTTGGGACAGACAAGCATTCCTTGCTTGTAGATGCAGGGTTAAGTGGTAAACAACTAGAACTTTTATTTAAAGATATCAACAAAGAGATTAAGCATCTTTCAGGAATCCTTGTGACCCATGAGCATAGTGACCATATCAAGGGGCTTGGGGTACTGGCAAGAAAGTACAAGCTACCTATCTATGCAAATGAAAAGACATGGAAGGCAATGGAGCACAACATTGGAGAAATCCCGACAGAGCAGAAGTTTATTTTTCAAATGGGAACGGTAAAGACATTTGGAAATATGGATGTTGAATCGTTCGGGGTCTCTCATGATGCGGCTGAACCGATGTTTTATGTCTTCCATCATGAGGGGAAAAAGGTTGTTTTAATTACCGATACAGGCTATGTCAGTGACCGAATGAAGGGTACAATAGAAAATGCCGATGCATATGTTTTTGAAAGCAACCATGATGTGTCGATGCTTCAAATGGGCCACTACCCATGGAGCATTAAACGCCGTATTTTAAGTGATGTCGGGCATGTTTCGAATGAGGATGCTGCCCTTGCGATGTCTGATGTCATTGGGGATCGTACAAAACGAATCTATTTGGCGCATTTAAGTAAGGATAATAATTTAAAAGAATTAGCACGTATGTCAGTTAAGCAAACCCTGGAAAGTAAGGGGTATGTTGTTGGAGAACAATTCGATTTGTATGATACAGATCCAAAGATTCCAACCAAGCTTGCATTTGTGTAAGTAGAGGCTCATTTGATTTTTATCAGATGGGCTTTTTGTTTTGGAAAAACACTTGCCGTATCCATATATTTCTAGTAATTTGAAGTTAGATGAAAGTGGGGATGGTATGAAAGCTTTTGTTTTACGGACGGTAAGTTTTATGGGGCTTTGGGGGCTGTTTTTTATTTACGAAAAGTCAATACCAACCGCGTATTCTATCATGATTTGTGCGGCAGTCTTGACTGTCTACTTTTTTCTAAAAATTACACCAAAGCCAGTTTATTTATATGTGGTCATAACAGCACTTTTGCTTGTTCTTGGAATTATTGAGACAGGAAATCCATTTGCATTTTTATTAGTAATGTTTGTCGCGTTGTTGGCAGCAAATCAGTTGGGAAGTAAACCATTTAAAGTATTCGTGGCTATAACGGCAGTGTGCTTACTGGCCTTGTTTATCATGATGGAAATCAAATTATACGTTTATGCTTTTTTTCTCTTATTCTATCTTCTTGCCCTTCAGGTTAATGAACTATGGTCGAAGCGGGAGGAACAGCGAAATCTTTATGAAGAATTGCTTGGGGAATATCGAAAGCTAAAAAGGGTGGCGCTCGTTACAGAGGAGGAAGCACGCTATCAGGAGAGGACAAAGATTGCAAGGGATATTCATGATTCGGTTGGACACAAGCTTACAGCGCTATTAATGCAGCTAGAGATTCTATCAATACAGCAAGGTCCAGAACAATATAATGAATTAAAGGAATTGGCGAAAGAGAGCTTAGAAGAAACCCGTTTTGCGGTTCGAACATTAAAGGACAAGGAGCATGAAGGAATTGCAACTATCCTACAGTTGATTAAAAAGCTTGAGGCGGAAAGTCATATTATGGTTCAGTTAACAACAAAACAGGGAATCCTGTCAGAGCAGCTCACAAATCAACAAAGTGTTGTGCTCTATCGTGTCATCCAGGAAGGCCTTACAAATGCAATGCGCCATACCCATTCACGTGAGATACAGGTGGTACTTGGAAAAACAGCAGACGGGAATATGGAGTTTATTATTAAAAACCGAATTCATAAGAAGGTTCCGTTTCAAGAGGGATTTGGGCTATCAAATATGCGAATACGGGTTGAAGAATTACGTGGAACACTAGCGGTCTATCAAACGGATGAACAGTTTGTAATTAAAGGAATGATTCCGTTAGTGAAAATGTAAGGGGGGACTTACATGTGGAATGTGTTGATTGTGGAAGACCAGTCAATTGTGAGGCAAGGCTTGAAGCTCATGCTTCAACAGGATGAACAGATACGGGTAGTGGCTGAGGCAGAAAACGGAGAAGAAGCTATTAAAAAGATGGAGGCCCATGTGATTGATATGGCGCTAATGGACATCCGGATGCCGGTTATGAATGGACTTGAAGCGACGAGAAAGATTAAGGAACGTTGGCCCAATGTGAAGATTTTAATCCTCACAACCTTTAATGATGATGAATATGCAATCCAGGCATTAAAATACGGAGCCAATGCCTTCTTACTAAAAACATCAGATCAACAAACACTGATCCATGCAGTCTATAGCTGTTTTCAGGGGGGACTGCCAATTCATGAAGAGGTCGCGGCGAAGGTGATGCCGCGATTATTACATAAGGTGGAGAAAAAGCTTGAATTGCCACTTTCCACCCGTGAATTGGATATTACAAGATTAGTAGGCGAAGGAAAGACGAACAAAGAAATCGCAGATGAATTATTTTTATCCATCGGTACGGTAAAAAACCATATTACACAGATTTTGCATAAATTGGAGCTTCGGGACCGCACCCAGTTGGCCATTTTTGCAGTGAAAAATGATATTACATAATAAGATATAAGGGGTCTCCAAATATCTTTGGATGGCCTTTTTTAGTGCAAACATGACTGAGGTCATGTTTTTTACATAAACAAGTGACGCGAGATAGTGCTGTATCAAGACGAGAAGGTCTATGATAAGACTATAAAGGAGGCTGACGGGATGTTAGAGATTATCGATTTATCGAAGAAATATAAACAAAAGTTTGCGGCACAGGGAATTAATATGTTTTTGGAAAAGGGTGAGATTGTAGGGCTATTAGGTCCGAATGGAGCGGGGAAATCAACGACCATTTCTATGCTTTCATCATTAGTTGTTCCGACTTCCGGGGATGTACGGTTAATGAACGAAAGCACGATTAAATATCCACAGAAAATCCGTAAAATTTTAGGGGTGGTTCCTCAAGAAATTGCGCTATACACGGATTTATCTGCAGAAGAAAATTTGCGATTTTTTGGAGAGATTTATCGATTAAAGGGCACTGTGTTGAAGGGGCGAATTGAAGAAGTTTTGGAGCAAATTGGCTTAACTGACCGCAGAAAGGATCTTGTAAAAACTTTCTCAGGTGGTATGAAAAGAAGGCTGAATATTGGAGTGGCTCTGCTGCATAATCCTGAAGTGATCATAATGGATGAGCCGACTGTTGGGATTGACCCACAATCTCGTAACTATATTTTAGAAACGGTAAAGCGGCTTAACAAAGAACGTGGGATGACAGTTTTATATACGAGCCACTACATGGAGGAAGTCGAGTTCTTATGTGACCGGATCTATATTATGGATAAAGGCCATATTATTGCGTCGGGTACGAAAGAGGAGTTAAAGAATATTTTATCCTCTGAAAATACGATTTCGATCAAGGTAGAGCGGGCAAAAGAAAAGTTCATTCAGTTGCTTGAAGCAGATTCAACGGTTCGTCAAGTAAAGGTACAGGATCGTGATGTAACAGTTATTGTTCCAAAGGAGTATAATTTGTTCCAAAAAATCTCCCAATTTGCTGAAGAAACGGGAACCGCATTAATTTCAGTTGAAGTAAAAGCACCGACACTTGAAGATGTCTTCCTTCATCTGACCGGTAGAGCATTAAGAGACTAGGGGGTGAAGTGATGATTATTCCATTTATTAAAAAAGATCTATTGGTGTTACTCCGGAACCCTCAGGAACTGCTCGTTTTAGTCCTGATGCCACTCGTCCTCATTGCTATCTTGGGGTTTGCTTTAGGAGGGGTGATGGGAAGCAATGAAAAAACACTTTCAGTTAAGGTCGCTTTCATTGACCATAGTGATGAACAAAAGGATATCGCTGCTTTTACTCAAAAGGTAAAGTCTGAAGGACTGCCAGAGGAAGCAGAAACTGCGTTAATCCAAGGAGCGAATCAGCTTCGTCCTATTCATATTTTGCTAGATGAAGTGTTTGGTAGTGAGGAACTAAAAGAAATTGTGGAGCTTGAGCAAGTGAAGTTTGAAAAATTGGATGAAATTAAAAATGATGACAGTTATTCCGCTGTCATTGAGATACCTGAGAAGTATACATTTGATATTCTATCTTCTGCCTTACTTGATGAGCCTTCTAGTGCATCAATTAAGCTATATAAAAATGAAGCAAAAGAGATCGCCCCAAAGGTGGTAGAGGATATCTTGGTGAATTTTCAAAAGCAGATGACTTCTATGACTGTAATTGGAAAAGCGGGAATCCAGTTAGAGGCAGTTGGCAGTGCAAGACTAGGAGAAATCGAAACGGTAAACGAGCGAGAACCAATCAACTCCTTGCAATATTATTCCGTCGGTATGAGCGTGATGTTTATTATGTTTATTGCTTCCCATATAAGTTCATTTGCGTATCGTGAAAAGCAGTTGCAGGTGTTCAATCGAATTATTTTATCAAATACATCAAGATGGTCGTATTTGGGCGGTATTTTTTTCTCGGTTATGGTGATTTCAATTGTTCAGCAAGCGATTTTATATGGAGTTACTTCTCTTGTATTTGATGTAGTTTGGAAGGATTTTCTCGGATTTGTGTCAGTTAATTTATCATTATGCTTTGCGATTGGTGGAGTTGGAGCATTTTTGACAGCCTTAAACTTCCGAATTGACTCAGAAGGTGTATCGAACTTTTTTGGGAATGTAATGGTTGCGATTTTTGCCTTTTTAGGCGGCAGTTTTACGCCGATTGGTGAATCTTCATCTGTCATAGGGATGTTGGGCAATTTTACACCAAATGGTGCAGGAATGACTGCGTTATTGCAATTGTTGCAAGGAGTAGAGCTTTCGGCTATTGCTCACCATATTTTCTACCTTGTTGGCTTTGGTTTGGTGATGCTGACAGCGGCTGTATTTAGTTTTCCAAAAAGAGGTGATGCCATATGATAAGTATTTTACAGGCAAAATTCAAATTGTTTTTAAGAAAGCCAATGCTTATGATTGGCATGACTGTGATGAGTATTGTATTTGCATTGTTATTAGGTGCAACAAATTATTCAACTATCAATGTTCCCGTTTATTCAGATATAGAAAATATTGAAGAAACGTCGCTTTGGAAGGAATTAACTAAGTCTGGGTCTTTTGAATTTAAACGAGTGACGGAGGATGAAGCAAAGAAAATGGTCAGTGAGGGTGATGCTGAGTCTGCTGTGAAGTTAGAGAAAGATTCCTACACGATTGTTGTTGTGACAGAGACACCGCCCAATCTTCATTTATTAGAAAGCTATCTTCAAACCTTTTATGGGGATATTTTAATAGAGGATAAAATAAAAGAGGCAACGGCAACTAGTAGCCATATCGATCCAGATGCCATTTTAGATGAATTAAAAGAAAAGAAAGAGAACCCGCTATTCAAGATTCAGGCTGCTTCATTCCGTAGTGACGATGCCGTAATCATCGATAACCAGCTGCAGACGATTTTTGGGTTTACCTTATTCTTTGTGATTTACACCATATCTTATAATGTCCACAACATTTTACAGGAGAGAACGTGGGGGGTTTGGGACCGCATGATTTTATCCCCTTTAAAAAAGTGGGAGATGTACGCAGGCAATTTAGTTTACAGCTTCCTTATGGGATACCTTCAGGTTGCTCTCATCTTTTTAGTGTTCCGGTATGCGGTTGGGGTGGACTTTTACGGGGGATTTGGAAAAACACTAATTGTTTTAATTCCATATGTGTTCTCAATCGTCGCCCTAGCACTGTTCTTAGTTAGTGTTGTTAAGAGCACTCAGCAATTCAACGCGATTATTTCACTTGTATCGGTCTGCTTATCAATGCTTGGTGGGGCTTATTGGCCATTGGAAATTGTCAGCTCAGACTTTTTATTAAAGGTGTCCGACTTTGTGCCAATTAAACATGCCATGGAAGGCTTAAAAGCGGCGACTATTTACGGTGCACCAATAAGTGAACTGCTATATCCAATTAGCATTCTGACGTTAATGGGAGTGGTGTTAATCGGAATTGGAATTAATGTAATGGAACGGAAAAACGTATAATCATGGATGGTAAAAAAGGCAGGGGCTATCGGCTCCTGCCTTTCGTTCGTTGTAGAGCTAGGTCATGTTTTACGTAAAATATGGGTAAAATTGAAGATAGAATGTTTTATCAAATGCGCCTTGGCGTATTTGCGCCCAGATTTTTTAGGCCCACACGAGGTGGGTCACAAAGACGTTGCCACAGGAAGTGGCGTTCTTAGTCTTTGATCATACGGAACGAAAAATTACCTTAGAAAATCTGTGGCATCCACCGGAGGTTTTAACTTGATTCAGCCCAGGTTTGAACTCCAACTTAATTAGTTACTCTATTTAATTTGCCTCACTTTTTGAAGTGGGTGACTTCAGCTGAATAAAGTTTAAAAGGAGAAATGGCGGTATGGGGTATTATGATCCGGATTATTCAAATCACAGGTATAGACGTAGAGGTCGTGGCAGCTGGTTTTTTTCAGCATTAATCGGAGCCGTCATTGGGGCATTGCTTGTTATTTTTCTCTTACCGACGTTATCAAAGTATCATTTACTTCCATATGGGGAGAATGCCGCCCCCGAAGAGGTGAATGGGCTAGATGATGTTGAGAAAAAAGCACCGGCAGGGGAAAGTGTCCAGCAGACAATTAACGTAAACGTGACATCTGAAATCACCGATGCTGTAAACCTTGTAAGTGAAGCAGTCGTGGGAATTGTTAATCTTCAGCAAACGAATTTTTGGTCGGAGGAAGCCACGGCAGCGGGAACAGGCTCCGGGGTTGTATACAAAAAAGGAAATGGCAAAGCATTTATCGTCACAAATCACCATGTCATTGAAGGAGCTTCAGACATAGAGGTAAGCCTAAGTGATGGGTCAAGAGTGAAGGCAAGACTGCTTGGAAGTGATATTTGGACGGACTTAGCTGTGCTCGAAATTGACGCAAGCCATGTAGAAAAGATTGCTCAATTTGGAAACTCCGACAATATTAATCTGGGCGAGCCGGTCATTGCCATCGGAAACCCATTAGGACTTGAATTTTCAGGGTCTGTTACGCAAGGAATTATTTCAGGCTTAAATCGGACGATTCCGGTTGATATTAATCAGGATGGAGTGCCTGATTGGAATGCCGATGTCATGCAAACAGATGCAGCGATTAATCCGGGAAATAGTGGAGGAGCGCTTGTGAATATCAAGGGTGAAGTAATCGGCATAAATTCGATGAAAATTGCACAGGAAGCGGTTGAAGGAATTGGCCTTTCGATTCCCATTACAAGTGCAAAGCCCATTATTGAAGATCTTGAACTGTATGGTGAGGTGAAACGACCATTTATGGGAGTAGGGCAGCTTAAATCATTAAGTGAAATTTCCTCCTATCATCGTGTACAAACCTTACACCTCCCAAATGATATTACGGAGGGAGTAGCTGTATTAGAAGTACTGCGAAATACACCAGCATCACAAGCGGGATTACGGGAGCTCGATGTGATCATCGAACTAGATGGTGAAAAAATTACATCCGTAGTTGAACTAAGAAAGCATTTATATAAAAAATCAGTAGGTGACACAATGGAGGTAACATTCTACAGGATGGGTGAAAAGCAAAAGGTCGCAATACAATTAGCACGAGAATCAATGTAGAAATCGAAAACAGGAGAGTGAGGATTCTCCTGTTTTTTCGTGGACAAAATAATATGCTAAAATGGGTAAGATAATAACATGTGGATAAAGAAAAACAAACAGAAAAAGTTATACCCATAATTCCCAAAAGGTTGTGGGTAAGATAGATGGAGGAAGTAAAAATGATTAAATGTTGTGAAGAGCATATTGAATTGGCGTTAGATATTGTGGTTGATGAACATGAGGTGGCGCCGATAATGACGAAAATTGAAGATGAAAACTTATCAACAACCTGTGAATTTTGTCAAAATAAGGCGGTATATATTGTAGGGAACTAATATTCCCATACAAGATGTGGATAGAAAATGTGGATATGTGGATAACTACTGTGGATAATTTGTTTGTAAAATGTGAGTGAAGTGGGGATAAGTGTGAACATCACGATTGTGACCATTGGAAAACTGAAAGAAAAATATTTGATCCAAGGGATTAATGAATACTTAAAACGGCTAACGGCCTATGCAAAAGTGGAAGTCGTAGAGCTTGCCGATGAAAAAGCACCGGAAAATTTGAGTGAATCAGAGATGGAACAAGTGAAACAAAAAGAGGGCGAGCGAATTCTTGCAAAGCTATCGGACGACACCCATGTGATCGCGTTAGCGATTGAAGGGAAAATGAAATCATCTGAGCAGCTGGCAGCGGACATTGAGAACCTAGCAACCTATGGAAAGAGTAAAATTGCCTTTGTAATCGGGGGATCACTAGGATTAAGCAAGGATGTCATGAAGCGAGCAAATGATACGTTGTCTTTTTCCAAAATGACTTTTCCACATCAATTGATGAGGCTGATTTTGGTGGAGCAGGTGTATCGTGCTTTTCGGATAAATAGGGGGGAACCATATCATAAGTAACGGCGGTTACAAAATCTTGGGGGCCAAGGGTCGATTACTTATCATTTTGACTATGAGCCAATCGCTATCCGTGTAACAAATTCTATTGAAGAAATATTAAAGTAAATCATCAAAAAGCATCAAGGACTAAATTTCCTTGATGCTTCATCCCCAAATTCTAATTGCAATTCCCATAAGTAGAATCCTGTGATTACCTATGCCCCTCCGAAAAGACATCCATTAGAATTCCCCCAACAGTGCATTAATGAAAGACAGCGTCTTGTCAAACAAACGTTTTGTATAATAAGGCCATGGCTATTTCTTAAATTCCCTTTCCACCCCATATCCCATCGTTACCACTTCGGTTTGTTGATAATCCTTTAACAACTCTTTCAGTTCTATATCTCTATCAATCATATTTTCTATTACAGGAAAGCCATTTAATAATTGATCAAGGGTTTCCGGTGATGTGGCGCTTTTTTTAGATGGAAATGTATGGCTTGGAATAACGTATTGAACTTCCAATAGGTGCTTTACTGCATAGGCTGCTTCTTTTGGCCCCATAGTAAAATGGCCTGATGAGGATAATATTGCAATCTCCGGATTATACACATCTTGAATCAACTTCATATCGTACATAAGAGCCGTATCCCCAGAATGGTAAACTGTATAATCATTGTCAAAGTCAAAAATGTAACCAGATGCCTCACCCGCATATATTGGGGTTCCTTCTATCTCTCCGTATGAGGAAGTATGTTTTGCTTGAACCATTGTGACTGTGAGGTCTTCGAAGGACACCGAACCACCTAGATTAATAGGGAGTACATTTTTTATGCCCTTTTGCAGAAATATCATGGCCAAATCATATTGAGCGACAACCATAATGTCAGGTTTATTTTCCACAACTTTAGATAATCCACTTGTATGATCAAAATGTCCGTGTGTTAAAAATACACAATCAATAGCATTATAAAAATCTTTATTATCTAGCTGTTGTGGAAATCCTGGATTTAAATCAATAAATGGATCTATGAGGTAATTTTTCCCCACCTTACTTGTAAACATATACATTGCATGACCAAGCCGTAATATTTTCATTCCACACATCTCCCCCTAATAGTAGTAAAGTAAAACCACTATCATTCTATTCCAGACTATCTAATTAATAAGTACCCATTTACAACAAATGATCATTGAAAATTGCTCAAAATTAAGCTCTTGGATTTATTATTCAATTCCCTCCTCTTTAGCTCGTTTTATAGCTTCAAATCGATCAGCAACTTGTAACTTATTATAAATATTTGAAACATGGTTTCTGACAGTCTTTGAACTTAGACCGAGTCTTTCTGCGATACCCTCATTTTTAGTTCCTTGAACAATGAGGTATAATATTTGTCTTTCCCTACTGGTCAATTCCGGAAAAGCAGTACTTTCCTGACTTTTGCTCAGGAGATTAAAGTAGTGAATAAGTCTCGCGGCGATGGTCGGACTGAAAATTGCTTCGCCACTCGCAATAGCACGAATTGCCCGAACGGTCTCATCTTGACTAGCTCCTTTAAGTAAATAACCTTTTGCTCCCGCTCTCACTGCAGCAAAAACGGAATTATCGTCCTCGAACATTGTAAACATAATGATACCTATGTGAGAGTTTTTAGCGAGTATTTCCTTTGTTGCCTCAATACCGTTAATAGGAGGCATTTTAATATCCATTAAGACAATATCAGGTTGTAACGAGTTTGCTAGAAAAATAGCCTCTTCTCCAGAAACAGCCTCACCGATGATTTCAAAATCCGAAATAGACGCAAGTAAATTTCTTAAACCATCACGAAATAAAGTATGGTCATCAGCAAACAAAATTTTTATTTTTTCCATTACTAGGCCTCCTTTTCTATAAGTGGAAAAATTGCTTGAATGCTCAAACCAAGTCCAGGAGTAGAAATGACATGGAAAGTTCCGTTCAATTCCTCTGTCCTTTCTCGCATAGATGCCATCCCAATACCTTTTTTTGCGTCAAAAGAAATCCCTTTACCGTTGTCTGTTATCTCAATTTTAATGAAGTTTGTCATGGTTATTTTAATAATGCATTCTGTTGCTTTTGAATGACGAATGACATTAGAAATCGATTCTTGAATAATACGGTATGTTGCAATTTCTATCGCTGCAGGTAAATTGGATACAGTGGGAGGCACAAAGGTTCGAAAATTTATTTCACTCTGACTGTATTGGCTAATGAATTCATTAATAGCAAATATGAGACCTAATTCATCTAGGATCGGTGGTCGTAAATCGTAAACCAGTTGACGAATATCATTGATGGCATCCTTTAACTGTTTATGGGTGGTCATCAATAGTTCGTCACCAGCTTTGTGGTTTATTTTATATAAATTACGTGCAGCCTCTATATTCATTCCTAAGCTTGCAAGTTGCGGACCTAAACCATCGTGGAGGTCTCTTCGGATTCTCTTTCTTTCTTCTTCCCGTGCCTTAACAAGACTTTCTCTAGACTTCATTAAATCTGTTGTGACTTTTACAGAATACGCTGCAATACCTACTTGACGAGCAAGATCCTGAATTAAGCGATGTTCGTAATCTGAGAACTCCTCGTTTAAGGCCCTAGTTCCGATGACTAGCTCCCCAACCAAATCATTCTGATAAACTAAATTGAAACGGTTTGGTGTGCTGTTTAAAGTTCCATATTCAGCAGCTAGTTGAAATGAATTTTCCGTGGAAAGATAAATGGCTGCATATGGTAGTTTTAACACCTGACTAATCGTTTCAACAACGGAAGAAAGAACAGTTCTAGTGTCTGACGTTGCTTCTAACTTTTGACCTAACATGGACAAAGCTGCGTATGGAGATCGACTTTCTCCATACATAAACCGGTTAATAGCAGCTTGTAATTTCCTTTTAATCGGTTCGAAGAGTATGGCAGTGACTCCCACTGCAATAAAGGAAATGAAAAACCCGCCTATCTGAAATATTGTTCCAAGTATTCCGATAATACTTGCATAAATGATCACTACAAGACTACTTAGCATGATATATAAAACAAAACGGTTAATGTAGATATCTAGATTCCATAACTTATATTGCAATATAGCAATAGCTAAAGAAACAGGTATTACTATGATTGTGGTTAACATCAAGGGAGTAATTACTTTTAAAATCGCAGCTGATTCATCACCAAAGGCACCTATCCAACCAATGTGTAAAATAATGATGATAATACTAACAATTAACCATTTTGCTTGTTGTTTTTGAACAGAATTCGAGATCTTTCGATATCGATAGAGTTGCGCGTAGAAAATCAGTAAATAGAAACCTATCCACCCAACGATATCAAGCCAAAATGGCCATAATTCTGGATTTAAAAAGGAATCAGGCATAAAAATTCGACTATATGAAAAGATCATCCACAAAGCTGCAATGACTATGGTCCATTTAGGCACAAATCTGCCATCTGGGTACAAAAAAAGAAAAACCACAATTCCTGAAGCTACAAAGTCAATATAGTTTGTCATAAACAAGATATTGGGAAAAGCTTGACTTAATATATCCATACCAAAATTAGCCCCATAAGCAATCATAATCATAGAAGTCAATGTGATAAACTTATCTGAACTATTTTTTGAAAATAGAAAAATCCCAACAGAAAAAAAACCAACCCCTAAAATTAAATTCATTATTGTTTTAAACCAGGCGTAGGAATTAAGGGAAATCCCATAAGTTTCAAGTTTAGCAGATTCTTCTAAAGTTAATTGACCAAAATCTATACATCCACTTGTAGGGCAAGGTACTTGATAAAAGGTGTTTTGTATGAAGACACTAAAAAAGAAGAGCCCAACTGATATCAGGGCTGTAATAAACCATAAGGATTTTATAATATTGGTTTGGATTTTATTGAAGTCTTTTTTCTCCATTTAAAAAATTATCCCACCTCTTTGTACTCGAATGATAGCATCTCAGTCGCCAATTACACTAAATATATTTAGGTAGAGTAGGATGTATTCCTTCATATAAAAACATCCACCTAGATTGAGATGGATGTTTAACATTTGGAAACTAATAAATTTGTAAAGAAGCTATGAGTTGGGTTTGTTTGCATCGTTTCCTAGAACAACTTCTGTATTTGTCTTTTTAAAAACAGTTGTACTCAACCAAATAATCGCAATTGCCCAGAAAATTGACCCAAAGTTACTAATAATACCTAATGGAGCAAAATCTAATAAAAGTGATACAGCGACTAGAACTGATGGAATGACAGGAAGAACCTTCACTTTGGCTAAACTGATTCCAAAATAAATCCATCCAATAATGAATAGAAGAAGACTAATCATCAAGCCCTCACCTGAAGGGGAGGGCCATGTAGAGGATAATTCTACAGCATGAACATTAAGCATTGGGGATACAAAAGTGACAGTCCATGCAGCACCTATTTCTAGGATGGTTCCGATAAATAAAACGATAAAGCTTATAAATAGATTTAGACTCGCTTTAATGTGATAGGAATATAAAAAAACTGCAATCATACCAATTAAAACAAGAATCATGCTAAAAATATTAATTAAACCGACAGTAACCGCTACCCCCATTGTGTCATGACCCAGCAGATATTGATAACCAAAACCAAATGTTGCCATGATTGCAAAAATACCACCAATAATTGAGAATACAGCAAGTTTTTTTAGTAAATTATTATTCATTTCAAACCCCCTATAAAGTTTAACTAAAGGGAATATAACATGTTAATGTCCCTTGTTCATGGGAGTGATGTCATTTTAAATAGGGATTATTAGAAGTATAAATTTATAGTTGAATCGGTTACCTATTTCCATCTGAATTTCCCCTTTGGTAATGAACCATTAGCAAAGGCTCTGTAAGGAATCTAGGAAATTTGGCCGACTGCTCATGTCCGGTTAATGTTGTTTTAGCATAGGTAATCACCAAAACTACTGTCATAAAGAAAAACACACTGGGCTCAGTGTATTTTTCAGCATCCTTTTAAATGAAAAAGTTTTTTTACTTAGGCTTAATCGCTATAAATTCGTCAATAGTTTCAGGGGTATGTTTACCTTCTTTTCCTTGGAAAAGGTCGATATTAACAGTCACATCCATGCATCCAAGATATTTTCCGTTTTCATCACGGACTGCCATGAATTTTTGATAAATTTGACCGGTTTCTTCACCAGAGCGTTTTGGGAACCAAAACTCCCATTCATCGCGTGTTCCTGATCGGAAATCGTTCAACAGTTTTTCAACGTGGTGAGCCATTTTTGGATGAAGCTCCAGTACATGGCGACCAATCGCTTCTTTACGACGTCCATGCACGCGGTTAGGATTATTTGAATACCAGCGGAAAATATCGTCGGCATCGCAAAAACCCATTTCAAATGGTAAAAGATTGATAATTGAATCCAAAGTGCTTGCTTTAATTGCACCCGTTTCAAAATTTATGACAGCTTCAGGACTAATTAATTCAGACAATTTTTCTTGAGACATGTAAAAACCTCCTATATCTAATCTCCGTTTTTGAGAAGAATAAAATAGTACTACAAATAGTGAGAAAAAAATCGACCACTTCAAGGTGAATTATTATCTAACCTCATAAATAATGATAGCATTAATAAAGATAGCCAATTGTGATTTATCTCACAAAGGCTGTTTTTGTAATTAAGGGCCCCCACACTTTATAGAATTCATCGACATTAAAAGGGGCGTGACAGGCACTATTTTTATTTCTTAAAAAAGTTTACCCCATCGTGAGAGGCCAAACCTTCATGTTTTATTGAGACAGGATATTCAAGTTGCTCTCCTTTAGACGGATAAATACCATCGGTGTAATACCAATTCCACGTTTGATCCCCGCTTTTATTGCAAATAACCCCATTCATTTTTATGCCGGGTAAAATGAATTCATAAGGAAGGCCTTTAATGTAATAGGTACAATTGGTTTTTAACTCAGTCAGAACAACTCTATCTCCAATTATGCTTGTTACTTTAAATGTGCTATCTACTTGATTCGTATATTGGTTAAATTTCTGCTTAAGTCGGTATAGATCTTGTTCAAGATTCCAGTCATTATGATGGATTCGGGGGAAGTCATTAAGGAAAATCCAGTTAATAATCCGTTCACAGATTTTTAATTCAGGAAATGCTTCTGAGGAGTATTGCTCAACGACTGAATGCCATGACGTGCCATTGCGCTTATCAAGCCAACGAACAAACCTTTTCAATTGATACAGAAAATCTTCTACTTCTTGCTCGTTTGGTGAAAGTTTGATGTGATCAGGATAAAAGGAAAAAATAAGGACTTCCCAAAATGAGGATTGACATTGTTTCCATGAGGATGGGCAATCATCTTCTAAATAGTGGGTCATGTATTTTGAAATGATACGAAGAAACTCATTGCGTTTTTTATCAGAGGGTTTTTCTTTCTTATAGGTAATAAAGTCTTTTCCGTAATATTCAAGGAGACCGCGATACCTCATTTCAAATTCAGAACTAATAGCTAAATCTCTCAAGAATTGCCGCTGTTCATCAGGACTTGCAAATTCGTGGGTTCGCACACTTACTTCCGGTCCATTTTTCTTCCGGATATTTTTGATTTTGAATCTGTTGGACATAAAATGAATCAACTCACTTTCGAATTTTTGGAGTATTACATTAAAACATGGAGCTACTAAAATAGGAAAATGCTCCCATTTACTCTTCTATTGTAAATAGTAGGGGTTTCTTTCACAATACTAATTTACAAAAAAATACATTTAACTATATGCACGGTGAATATAGCAAACACAGAGATTGGTTGTTTATACGGTTGAATAAAAGAAAATTGAAGAACCGTACCCAAAAAATAGGTACGGTTGTTTTTTTCTATTGATACGGCATTATAGGATGACTGATTGTGTATTATATTAAAACGAAAATCGAGACACCTGTTCTCCACCGATAATAAGCCCGTCTACTTCTTGAAAGCCCATTTTCTCGTAGACGCGTTTTGCGTGTCCATTAGTAGGTTCATAAGAAAGAGAGATGGTTTGATGGCGCTTTTCTTTAATATTCATTATATCGTCGATCACTAGTTTAATTGCCTGCTTTCCATATCCTTTTCCTTGATGTTTTTGATCAATCATCATGCGGTAAATCCAGTATTCATGGTCATCCTCGTCAATTCCATAAAGTGTGAAGCCAATCATTTTGTCGCCAAGATAGATTCCTTTTGCCAGGGATACTGCATTGGATGCCACAAACTTGACTTGGTCTTCCCGGACGCGTAGAGAGATAGCTTCCAACCAATTCTCTTTTGTAATCGCTTTTAAATATAACAAATGTCATCTTTCCTTCCTACTTACAAACTATAATTAAACTAATATAAATTTATTTTACAATAAAATATTCTCCTTTAGGAATTACTGCAAAAAATTAACATCAACTGTTACTCGCATCGCGCTCAGCCTTCAAGAATGAATCTTTTTAAGCAGCTGAAACAATCATCCTCACTAAGTGTTTTTCTGATGAAGAGAAAATGATTCGAAAGTACTGGGAAAGATGTCATAACGGTCGCCCAGTTGCGTAAAAATGATAATGAATAAGAGATAAAAAAGGGAGATGGGGAATTGGAGAATACCAAGGCACAAATGGAAATTGAACAGTTTTTTAAGAGAAGAGTAGAAAAGGATCCCAAGATACATAATGCCTATTTACGGATTCATTCAGGAAAATACGGAATGGACGTCAATTTGGCTACCGGAAATGAAGCTATTCACCCCGAACAACCATTTTATATAGCTAGTATTAGTAAATTGTTTACATCCGTTTTGATTGGGCAGTTGGTCGAACAGGGGCAGTGTTCATACGAGGACCAAATTTCAAAGTATTTGGATGCTGAAATATTAACGAATCTGCATATTTATAAAGAGAAAGATTATACAAACGAAATCAAAATCAGACATTTATTAAATAACACATCAGGACTAAATGATTTCGTAGAGGATACGCCAGTAACGGGAAAGTCAATTCCTGACTTGCTTGTTGATGAACCAAATCGAAAATGGACTCCACATGAGGTAATTAGTTGGGCAAAGCAAAACATGAACAACCATTTCCCTCCAGGAAGAGGATTTCATTATTCAGATACGGGTTATCATCTACTGGGATTTATTATTGAAAAAATCACAGGGTTACCTTTCCATGAAGTGCTAAGAAAGAATATTTTTGAACCCCTTGGGATGATAAACTCTCATTTCTCTCGTACTGAACCATTAGAAAAGAGTCCATACGAAGTAGCGAAGTTTTATATTCGTCAAACAGACATGACGAATAACGAGAGCTTGAGCATTTTGTATGCTGGCGGTGGTATTGTATCCACTACTGGGGACTTGTTACTATTCATGAGGGCATTGGTCAATAGTCAGCTTTTAAAGAAAGATACCATTGAAAAAATGAAAAATGACTGCGGTAAATTTTTCTTGGGAATTGATTATGGGTATGGGGTAATGAAGATAAAAACCGTTCCTGTGTTAATGCCATCAAAGTATAACTCATGGGGAAATGCCGGCTCTACGGGTTCGTTTATGTTTTACCACCCTGGGCCGGATGCCTATATCATCGGAACCTTAAACCAATTCGGATATGGACAAAAAGGGATTAGGAATGCTTCAACTTGCTGATAAGCTTCTAAAATCTACAAGAAAAGCTGAGGCGTTATTGTAAAAGAGACAGGGAAAGGCCCCTTAAAACGTTGTTTTTAGTAAAATGTTTTAGGGGGCTTTTGTTTTATATGTCAAGATAAATCATATTTTTTTATTTTTTGTCACTGTTGTTTTGTTTAATATACATCATTCATTCCATAATTTCTAAGCTCTAATATGTGATAAGTAGAGTTCTTTCATAATCTGTAATTGTCGCTTCGGTTTTACCTCTACATCGTAATAGTTAACTGATTTCATAAGGGCCAACTTCCGAGCAAATAAACCAAAGCTATTAATGAGGGAAATCATGGTTTCTTTTATATTTATATCTTTACAAATCGATTCATCGAGTTCTCCTTCTTGCATAATTCCCAACATTAAGACATAGATTTCCTCTCTAACTTCGTCATATATAGCGATATCTTCCAAAGGCTCCTTTGATATAGCTACATAGTTTTCGAATGCGTCGATAAACTTCGTAGAGCTTTTGGATGGGTGGGTAACACTCTCCGATAGGTAATCAAAAATCTTACTAAACTTTTCAAACGCATTGTTTGGCTCATTGGCAATCCGTTGAAATTGATTAAGCTCTTCTTCCATTATCGATGTTGCAACCGCGACAATTAATTTGTCCTTTTTTGGAAAGTATCGAAATAAGGTAGCGACGCCAATTCCTTCTTCATCAGCGATAACCTGCATTTTGATGTTTTCTAATCCAGAATCTGCAAATAATCGTTCGGCTGTTTTTACAATACTATGGTAACGTCTATTCCTGTTTTTTTCTCGTAATCCTGTTTTATTGGAAGTGTCCATAACAATCTCCTTCTTTTGAATCTATTTCTAGATATACATGGAATCTATTTGTTTTGCAATTATATCAAAATTAGTTTATAATTTATTTAATGATAGTACAACTATCATTAATTTATCCGGATGAAGTATCGGTAGGTCGATCTTGTAATAGAAAACACTTATGGGAATGAAATTAATAAGGAAGAATTCCCGAATAGGAAGGGGAAATTTTAATGGGTCGATTAGAGAATAAGGTAGCAGTTATTACCGGTGGCGCACAGGGAATGGGAGCGTCCCATGTAAGACTTTTTGCGAATGAAGGAGCAAAAGTAGTCTTCACGGATTTAAATGAAGAAGGTGGAAAAGCTTTAGCGAATGAATTAGGAGCAAACGTTAAATTTGTGAAGCAAGATGTAACCAATGCAGATGACTGGGCTACAGTTATTACTGAGACTGAAAATGCGTTTGGTCCAATTAATATACTAGTAAACAACGCTGGAATCAGTATGAGTGTTCCACTGATGGAAATGACAGAAGTACAATATCGTAAAATCGTTGATATTAACCAAGTCTCCGTATTCTTAGGAATGAAAGCGGTAACCCCTTCGATGCAAAAGGCAGGAAATGGTTCAATTATCAACATTTCATCCATAAATGGACTTGTTGGTGGTGCGATAGGGTACACAGATACAAAGTTCGCTGTACGAGGAATTACAAAAGCGGCTGCTCTTCAACTTGGCGGATTAGGAATTCGTGTTAACTCTGTTCACCCTGGTGTGATCGAAACTCCAATGGTTACACAGGGTGATGCAGTAGAACAAATAAAAGAGTTTGCAAAACATATTCCAGTTCAACGTATAGCAAAGCCAGAAGAAGTAGCTAATATGGTACTTTTCCTTGCATCAGATGAATCTAGCTATTCTACAGGTTCGGAATTTGTCATTGATGGTGGATTAACAGCAATGTAATAGAGTAGTATCAAACGTCCCTATAAAGAGTGATAAACTTTTTATAGGTTTTTTTTATTGTTACAGAAAAAAATATAAAAATTTCACAGTGTGGATTGGTGGACAATCTACTTAAATAAAGTCCTGAATTTATACATTAACCACGATTTAAAAATAGACTCTTCTGGATGGTGAGTGGCAACTTTATTGAGAAAATAGAAATCGATAGGTTCGACCTCAAGTTTGGCAATGTATAAAACAGTCTTTTTACAAATCCACTCATTAAAATGGATGGTACCTTTCCCTAAATATAAAAATGAATCTTCAGGTAAGAAATAAACCATTCCAGAAGTCCAGGGGTTATTCAAGGCTGTTGACTTAGTTAATGAGTAAAAGTGAAAGGTTTTTTGGTTATTAGTAGAAAGGGATCCATTTCTAATATTCCCCGATATTTTCCCTTTTTCTAAGATTGCATAGAAAATAGACCATATCGAGTCTTTTGTTGCGAAAACAGCTGTGGCAATTTTACCATTAAATAACGTCTGTTCACGTGGTTCAAAGGAATCTATTAATTTATTATTTGATCCATGAAAAACTATGGGTTTGTTTTGTGAAATATAATATAGAAACTTGTATTTAGGGACGGGAAGATTATACTCGATTAATTTATCACGTCTTTTTAGAGCTTCTTCATATAGATCATTAAATTGCTTTTCCTCATCCTTACTAATCATTACTTTTGGTGAAGGATAAAACAATATTTTTAATAGCATAGTCGCTACTGCATTTTTCATCTTAAACACCCCTTTGAATTAGAATTTATATTCTATAAATCACGCATTATTCTCTATTTTTCGCAGGGAATGATTTCTTTTAATTCTTATTATCCCTATACATCTGTAATATTTACTATTCCATTATTTCGCCAGATGATATATACTCAATTTATTAATTTTCGTAAATTACATCATTTTAGTCTTTAAATTACTAAAAACACATTGTTTTTTAAATTAAATTCGAACT